>CALYTA010000012.1 GCA_945486175.1 uncultured Clostridia bacterium
CGGATGACATCCTGTACAGCGGCATGCGCTACCGCACCGACGCGGAAAAGGTCAAGATCCTGCTGGCACAGGCGCTGTTCGGCCATCCAGATATCCTGCTGCTCGATGAGCCGACCAACCATCTGGACATTCATTCCATCCGCTGGCTGGAGGATTTCCTTGCAGATTATGAAGGCACGGTCATCGTTGTATCGCATGACCGTCACTTCCTCAACAATGTCTGCACGCATATTGTCGACATCGATTACGGCAAGGTCAAGCTGTATGTCGGCAACTATGAATTCTGGTATGAGTCTTCTCAGCTCGTCCAGCGCACGCTGAACGACCAGAAGAAAAAGGCGGATGAAAAAATCAAGGAATTACAGGAATTTATCCGCCGCTTCTCCGCGAACAAATCCAAGTCCAGGCAGGCGACCAGCCGCAAAAAGCTGATTGACAAGCTGACGGTTGACGAGCTGCCTGCCTCCTCCCGCCGCTATCCGTTTGTCGGCTTCACGATGGACCGCGAGCCGGGCAAGGATATCCTTGAGGTCAGGGGCATTTCCAAGACCATCGACGGCGAAAAGATTCTGAACAATGTGTCATTCCGCGTCGCGCGCGGCGACAAAATCGCCTTTGTCGGCAAGACCGAGCAGGCAGCTACCACGCTGTTCCAGATTCTGATGGGCGAGCTGGAGCCGGATGAAGGCTCGTTCAAATGGGGCGTCTCCACCAGCCAGTCGTATTTCCCGAAGGACAATTCCGCCTTCTTCAACGACCACACGGAGAGCATGCTCGACTGGCTCGCACCGTATTCCCAGACCGATACGCTGGAAACCACACTGCGCTCGTTCCTCGGCAAGATGCTGTTCTCCGGCAACGATGTATACAAGCCGGTCAATGTCCTTTCCGGCGGCGAAAAGGTGCGCTGCATGCTCGCGCGCATGATGCTGTTCGGCTCGAATGTGCTCGTTGTCGACCAGCCGACCAACCACCTCGACCTGGAATCCATCACTGCCGTCAACAACGGCCTGATTGACTTCAAGGGCAATGTCCTGTTTGCGTCCCATGACCATGAGTTCACGCAGACCATCGCCAACCGCATCATTGAGATCAATGAAAACGGCGTATGGGACAAGCAGTGCACCTACGACGAATATCTGGAAATCCGCGGCTGATTTTACCGCTTTGCCCCCTCCCCGGCTATCCCATGCCGGGGAGGGTTTTTTCGCATATCTCCCCATCCTGTCCGCATATGGTAGGGACAAAGGGAGGGATGTCTATGACCGGAAGCGGCGGGCTGAGTGCAGGCGAAGTGCGCCTGTCGCGGCAGCAGCACGGCGCAAACAGTCTGGAAAAACAGGCGGGCAGCAGCCTGCTGTCGCGCTTTCTGGAGGGGTTTGCCGACCCGATTATCCGCATTCTGCTGATTGCACTTGCCATCAATGTGGTGTTCATGCTGCGCGGCGCGCCGTGGTTTGAAACAGCCGGCATTGCCGTCGCAGTCTTTCTTGCAACATTTGTCTCCGCGCTGTCGGAATATGGCAGTGATGCCGCATTCCGGCGCATGCAGGCGGAGGCTGCGGCTGTCACCTGCCGCGTGCGCCGCGACGGCGGACAGCTGTACACCGTTCCAGCCGATGATATTGTGTGCGGCGATCTGGTGCTGTTACAAGCAGGTGAGCGCATCCCGGCGGATGGCTTTCTGCGCGAGGGCAGTCTCGAGGTTGACCAGTCCGCACTGACCGGCGAGAGCCATGAAATCCGCAAACGACCGCAGGCGGAAAACTCCGCTGCCGATCAGACCGGACTGTTGTTCCGCGGCAGCGTTGTCGTGTCCGGCGAGGGCATGATGGAGGTCACCGCCGTCGGCAGCAAAACGATGTACGGCAGTATGGCGCGGCAGATGCAGGAGGACACGCGCGAAAGCCCGCTGCATGTGCGGCTGGAGGCACTTGCGAGTACCATCAGCAAGCTGGGCATGGGCGCCGCCATCCTTGTCGCGGCATCCGACCTCTCGCTGTCGCTGTTTGTACAGGGCGGGCTGATGCAGGGCCCGGCAGCGATTTTCCAGCACATTCTGCACGCGGTCACACTGGCAGTCACCGTATTGGTCGTCGCTGTGCCGGAAGGCCTGCCGATGATGATTACGGTCGTGCTGTCGTCCAACATGGTGCGCATGCTGCGCGACCATGTGCTGGTGCGCCGCCTGACGGGCATTGAGACCGCAGGCAGTATGAATATTCTGTTCACCGACAAGACCGGCACGCTGACCTGCGGGCGCATGACAGCGGACATGGTGTTTGCGGGTGACGGAACACGGTTTGACGGCATTCCTGCCGTGCGCGCGGGCGCGCCCGCGCTGTACAGCCGGATTTTTGCCGACTGCCGCTGCAACACCGGTGCTGCACTCTCCGCAGGCACTGTCTCCGGCGGCAATGCAACTGACCGCGCCCTGCTGCGCGCAGTGCTGTCGCTGGCGGCAGCTGAGCCGCCGGAACAGACCGGGGATAAGGTTCCATTTGATTCCCGCCGCAAATATGCGGCGGTGCGCCTGCCTGCGCGGGCACTGACGCTGGTGCGCGGCGCGCCGGAGATTCTGCTGCCGCGCTGCACGCAGTATCTCTCCCCTGACGGCAGGGTACACAGCCTGTCGCGCGACATTCCGCTGCGCATCCTGCGCGAACAGGCGGCAGAGGGCGGGCGCGTCATCGCGATGGCGGCAACCGACCGCACGATCACTGCCGACCGCATTCCATCCGGTCTGACACTGACAGCGCTTGTCGTGCTGCGCGACCCGGTGCGGATGGAAACACCGGAAGCCGTCTGCCAGCTGCACACAGCGGGCATCCGCACGGTTATGCTGACCGGCGATCATCCGGACACAGCGAAAGCCGTTGCCCGGCGGTGTGGGCTGCTGGCATCTGCCACCGACCTCGTCATAGACAGCGCCCAGCTTGCCGCGTGGAGTGATGCCGAACTGGCGCAGCGCCTGCCGCGGCTCGCCGTTGTCGCGCGGGCCATGCCGGCGGATAAAGTCCGGCTCATCCAGGCAGCCCAGCGCGCCGGCATGGTCGCCGGTATGACCGGCGACGGCGTCAATGACGCGCCCGCGCTCAAGCTGGCAGATGTCGGCTTTGCGATGGGCAGCGGTACGGCAGTTGCCCGTGAAGCGGGTGACATTGTGATTACCGACGACAATCTCGCGTCGATTGCGCGCGCCGTGCTGTATGGACGCACGATTTTCAAGAGCATCCGCAAATTCCTTGTATTCCAGCTGACGATGAACGTATGTGCGGTCGGCGTGTCCATCATCGGGCCGCTCATCGGCATCGACACGCCGGTCACCGTCATGCAGATGCTGTGGATCAATCTCATCATGGATACCCTTGCCGGACTCGCGTTTTCCGGCGAGCCGC
Organism: uncultured Clostridia bacterium; assembly: GCA_945486175.1. Classification (GTDB taxonomy): domain Bacteria; phylum Bacillota; class Clostridia; order Oscillospirales; family Butyricicoccaceae; genus Butyricicoccus_A. Next base: position 3,399 of record CALYTA010000012.1, read on the forward strand.
CGCTCGCGGAATACATGCGCGAGCCGCCCAAGCAGCGCGATGAGCCGGTGCTCAACCGCTATATGAAGGGACAGATTGTGACAACCGGTGCTTACACCATTGTGCTGTGCACGCTGTTCCTGTGGTCACAGCCGGTGCGGCAGTTTTTCCGCTATGGCTATGACCCGCTGCGCTTCCTGACGGCATTTTTCGCGCTGTTTATTTTCTGCGGCATTTTCCATGCGTTCAACGCGCGCACACACCGGCTCAACCTGCTCGCGCATATCGGCAAAAATCCGCTGTTTGTGCTCATCATGGGAGCGGTCACAGTCGTGCAGCTCGCACTGATTTACTTCGGCGGCGCATTGTTCCGCACCACACCGCTTTCGCTGTATGAGCTGGGCGCAGCGGCATTGCTCGCACTCACTGTCATTCCGGTGGATTTTGCGCGCAAGCTGCTGCTGCGCGCACGCGGCGCAGAGCGGAATTTCTAGGATTGTTCTCCCACAGAGTTCTTGCATATCGCGTATCCTGTGCTATACTGATTACGGAACGAACGATATCATATGATTTCACGTATGCACCAAAAACAGGCGAACGCCCCGGAGTGGCCGCTCCGGGGCGTTTTTTTCGTTTCCCCAGTTCGATTCAGGGTGGCACCTCCATGAAATACCAAACCGCATACCCGGTGCGCATAATTTTTTGTAACATTTGACGAAACTCTTGCATTTTCCTGTACGCCGTAGTATACTATTTTCGTCAATAAAAGATGTAGTTCTTCAGGGCAGGGTGCAACCCCCTACCGGCGGTACAGCCCGCGACCCGCTGGGAGTTTTTTCCCGCGGCTGACCCGGTTCGATTCCGGGGCCGACAGTTACAGTCTGGATGGAAGAAGAAGCTATTTGAGGCATGGTTCATGTCTCCTGTTTTCGTCGCCCTGTTTCACATGTAGTGTGAAGCAGGCATTTTTATTTCCGCGCCCTGTTTGCCTGCACAAACGGGGCTTTTTTGCTGCTTTGGAGCTGATACAAATGGCAGAAATTACAACAACTGATATCCGCTGCATGCGCCGCGCGCTGGAGCTGGCGGAACGCGGCATGGGACATGTCTCCCCCAACCCAATGGTCGGTGCCGTCATCGTCAAGGATGGACGCATCATCGGCGAAGGCTGGCACGAACACATCGGCGGCCTGCATGCTGAGCGCAATGCCTTCAAACACTGTACAGAGGACTGTACCGGCGCGACCATCTATGTCACGCTGGAGCCGTGCTGCCACTGGGGACGCACCCCGCCGTGCACCGACGCCATCATGGAGCATAAAATTGCGCGCGTTGTCGTCGGCTGTCTCGACCCGAATCCGCTGGTGGCGGGCAAGGGACTGGAAATTCTGCGCAGTGCCGGCATTGAATGTGACGCCGGTGTGCTGGAGGACGAATGCCACGCCATCAATGAGGTATTTTTCCACTATATTACAAAGAAAAAGCCATATGTCGTCATGAAATATGCGATGACACTGGACGGGCATATTGCCGCTTATACGGGCGACTCCAAATGGATCACCGGCGAGACCGCCCGCGCGCATGTCCAGCAGACGCGCAAATGGCTCAGCTCGATCATGGTCGGCATCGGAACCGTGCTCGCGGATGACCCGATGCTCAACTGCCGCATTGAAACCGGCGTCGATCCGATCCGCCTCATCTGTGACAGCACGCTGCGCATCCCGCTGGACAGCCAACTGGTGCGCACGGCAAAGGACATCCCGACCTGGGTATTCTGTGCAAACGCCGATGTGCACCGCAAGACAATGCTCGAAGATGCAGGCGTGAAGGTCATCCCCCTGCCGGATGAAAGCGGCACACATGTCGATCTCGCGGCGGTGATGGACTATCTCGGACAGGAGCAGGTTGACAGCGTGCTCCTCGAGGGCGGCGGCACGCTCAACGGCGAAGCGCTGCGTCTGGGTCTGGTCGACCGCGTACAGGCATATATCGCGCCCAAGCTGATCGGCGGCGCCACGGCGCGCGGCCCGGTCGAAGGTCCCGGCATTGCACGCATGGCAGATGCGCTGACGCTGGCCGATCCCACCATTACACGGCTGGATGATGATATCCTCATCGAAGGCCGTATCCGAAAGGACTGAACGTATGTTTACCGGAATTGTCGAAGAAGTCGGTGAAATTACCGGCCTGCGCCAGACGGCGACCAGCACTGTGCTCGGCGTGCGCGCCAAAACCGTACTCGGCGGCACAAAGCTGGGCGATTCCATCGCGGTCAACGGTGTATGCCTGACCGTCGTGCGGCTGACCGCCGACGGCTTTGAAGGCGATGTCATGCCGGAGACCATGCGCCGCACCAATCTCGGCGCGCTGCGTCCCAAGTCCCGCGTCAATCTGGAACGCGCGATGGCGGCGGACGGGCGCTTCGGCGGACACATTGTCGCCGGACATGTCGATGGCACCGGCACAATCACCGACCTGTCGCCGGAGGGCAATGCAGTCTGGGTGACTGTCGCTGCCGCGCCGAATATCCTGCGCTATATTGTCGAAAAGGGTTCGATCACCATTGACGGCATCAGCCTGACGGTCGCCTATGTCGACAACACGTGCTTTAAGGTCTCCATCATCCCGCACACGGGACAGGAAACCACACTGCTCACCCGCAAGCCCGGCTATGTCGTCAATCTGGAATGCGACATCGTCGGCAAATATATTGAAAAGCTCATGCAGCCCGCACCGGAGGCGGATGAAACGCCATCCGGCGGCATCACGGTGGATTTTCTCGCCGGGAACGGGTTTCTATAACAGAGGAGGACACACACATGGCTGATTTTGCAACCATTGAACAGGCACTGGATGCGCTCCGTGCCGGAAAGAATATTCTGGTCATTGATGACCCCGACCGTGAAAACGAAGGCGATATCGTCTGCGCCGCACAGTTTGCAACCACGGAAAACGTCAATTTCATGGCGACGTATGCCAAGGGCCTGATCTGCATGCCGATGAGCGGCGACTACTGTGACAAGCTCGGCCTGCCGCAGATGGTCGAAAAAAATACAGACAACCATGAGACTGCATTCACTGTCTCCATCGACCATATCAAGACAACCACCGGCATCTCCGCTGTCGAGCGTTCGCTGACCGCGATGATGACGGTCAATCCGGAGGCAAAGCCGACTGACTTCCGCCGTCCGGGACATATGTTCCCGCTGCGCGCCCGTGAGGGCGGTGTCCTGATCCGTTCGGGCCACACTGAAGCAACGGTTGACCTGTGCCGTCTGGCAGGCCTGGCACCGGTCGGCCTGTGCTGTGAGATCATGCGCGAGGATGGCACCATGATGCGCACCACTGAACTGATTGAGTTCGCAAAGGAACACAATCTGGTCATGATCTCCATCGCGGACCTGATCGCTTACCGCATGCGCGACAAGGAAGAATCCCTGGTCGAGGAAGTTGCCTGCGCAGATATGCCGACCAAATACGGACATTTTAAGATTCACGGCTTTGTCAACAAGCTGTCCGGTGAGCATCATGTCGCTCTGACCATGGGTGACATTGGAAATGGCGAACCGGTGCTCTGCCGTGTACACTCCGAGTGCCTGACCGGCGATACCTTCGGTTCGGCGCGCTGTGACTGCGGCGAGCAGCTGGCTGCGGCACTGAAGGCCATTGACAAGGAAGGCCGCGGCCTGCTGCTGTACCTGCGCCAGGAGGGACGCGGCATCGGCCTGATCAACAAGCTGCGTGCCTATGAGCTACAGGAGCAGGGCTATGACACCGTAGACGCGAACATCAAGCTCGGTTTCCCGGCTGATATGCGCGAATACGGCATGGGCGCACAGATTCTGGTTGCCCTCGGCGTACAGAAGCTGCGCCTGATGACCAACAACCCGACCAAGATTCACGGCCTGTCCGGCTATGGTCTGGAAATCGTGGAGCGTGTCCCGATCCAGATCGCTGCCAATCCGGTCGATGCGTTCTATCTCAAGACCAAGCAGGAGCGCATGGATCACATGACGGAATACAAATAAATTCAAGCCCACAAATACAGGAGGAAAACTACTATGAAGCTGTTAGAAGGAAATGTAATTGGCACCGGCCTGAAGGTCGGCATTGTTGCGGCACGTTTTAATGAATTCATCGTCGGCAAGCTGGTTTCCGGCGCACAGGACGCACTGGTACGCCATGGCGTTGACACGGACGACATCGAAATCGCATGGGTTCCGGGCGCATTTGAAATCCCGCTGATCGCACAGAAGATGGCACAGTCCGGCAAATATGACATGGTTCTGTGCCTCGGCGCTGTCATCCGCGGCTCCACGTCCCACTATGACCTCGTCTGCAACGAGTGTGCCAAGGGCGTGGCACAGGTTTCCCTCGCATCCGGCATTCCGGTTCTGTTCGGCGTCGTCACCACCGACACCATCGAGCAGGCCATCGAGCGCGCAGGCACCAAGGCGGGCAACAAGGGCTATGACGTCGCCTGCTCCGGCATCGAGATGGCAAACCTCATCAAGGGTCTGTAAGGTTCCATTATTCCATACCATTCCATATAGCAAAAAGGCACTCCAGCCAGCCTGGGGTGTCTTTTTCTGTCTCCGGCTATAAATTTATCTCAACGCGCAAAAAACCCGCCTCAGGACTTGCCTGAAGCGGGTTTGATCTGTCAATTTATGCTTCTTCCTGTGTAGCAGCGATGACCTTCTCCTGAACAGCCGGAGGTGCATCCTCATAGCGCTCAAACTGGGAGATGAACGAGCCTCTGCCCTGCGTCATGGAGCGCAGCGTGATCGCGTAATCGCTGATTTCCGCCATCGGGACTTCAGCCACGATTTCCTGGCCGTCATCGGTCGGGTTCATGCCCATAATGCGGCCGCGGCGCTTGTTGATATCGCCGATGACATCGCCCATGTAGGAATCCGGGATGTAAACCTTCATCGAGCAGATCGGCTCCATAATAACCGGATTGGCCTGCGGGATGCCCGCCTTATATGCCAGCTTGGCTGCCATCTTGAACGAAAGCTCGTTGGAGTCGACATCGTGGTACGAACCGTCGAGCAGGTCTGCCTTCAGGCCGACCATCGGATAACCGGCGAGAACGCCGTGCTCCATTGCCTCGCGGATGCCCTTTTCAACTGCCGGATGGAAGTTTTTCGGGACGGAACCGCCGAAGATATGCTCTTCAAACAGGAAATCGCCGTCCGGATACGGGGAGAACTCCATCTTGACATGTCCATACTGGCCATGGCCGCCGGACTGTTTCTTATGCTTGCCTTCAACAGTGACCTTCTTGCGGATCTTCTCACGATACGGCACGGTCGGTGCGGACAGCACTGCCTCGGCGCCGAAACGGCTCTTGAGCTTGGAGCAGATGACGTCCAGATGGATGTCGCCGGAACCGCTCAGGATGCTCTGATGGGTTTCCTTGTTGATGGTAAAGGTAAAGGTCGGATCTTCGTCTGCCAGCTTGGCAAGGCCTGCGGCAATCTTTTCCTCGCCGCCCTTGGTCTTCGGCGAAACTGCCTGCGAATAGCATGCCGGGGCAAACGGAATGCCGTCCAGATTGACAGCACGGACGCTCATCGAGAGCGTATCGCCCGTCTTGGTGGTTGCGAGCTTGGAAACGGCGCCGATATCGCCGCAAGTGATTTCCTTGACCTCGGTGCTCTTCTTGCCGCAGATGGAATAGATGTGGCCGATTTTCTCGATGCCGTCCATGCGGTGGTTGAGCAGGGTCATGTCCTGCTTGACCGAGCCGGCAACGACCTTGAAATAGCTGAAGCGGCCATACTGGTCCGCAGTGGTCTTGAAGACAAAGGCACACGGTGTGCCGTTCGGGTTGCAGGCAACCTCTACCAGGTCTTCGCCCTCCTCACAGACCTCGACTGCGCCCTGGTCAGGGGACGGCATATAGTCGCAGATGCCCTTGAGCAGTGCGATGGTGCCGATACCGGTGGCAACGGTGCCGCAGAAGGTCGGGATAATGACGCGCTCGAGCACGCCCTGGCGCAGGCCTGCGATCAGCTCTTCATCGGAGAATTCCTCGCCTGCGAAATAGCGCTCCATCAGATCCTCGGACAGCTCTGCGATGTTCTCGCACAGCGCCGCGCGGTGCTGGTCAACGCGTTCAACCATATGCTCCGGAATCGGAATCTCGACGCGCTGGTTGCCTTCCATGCGGTATGCCTTGCGGACAACACAGTCGACAACGCCGACGGTTTCGCGGTTGCCCTCGAAGATCGGTACAACGATCGGGCAGACGCTCGGGCCGAAGGCCTTCTGCAGCTTGTGCAGCGAGGTATAATAATCGGAATGCTCCTCATCAATCTTGGAAATATAGAACATGCACGGCTTGCCTGCGTCCGCCAGACGCTTCCATGCCTTTTCCGTGCCGACGCTCGGGCCGGACTTGCCCGGAACAACGATCAGGCCGGATTCACATACGCGCAGCGCGCTCAGCACCTCTCCCTCGAAATCGAAGAAGCCCGGGGTATCCAGCATATTGATCTTGCAGCCGCCATATTCAACCGGGGCAACGGTGGTGGAAATCGAGAATTTTCTGCGGATCTCCTCCGGATCGTAGTCACAAACGGTATTGCCGTCTGCAATCTTTCCCATGCGATCGGTTGCCTTCGTCATATAAAGCATGCTCTCAATCAGAGAGGTCTTGCCATCTCCACCATGCCCCATCACGCAGACATTGCGGATCTTATCTACAGAATATACGTTCAACGATTCCACTCTCCTTACAAGGGTTTTCCAGCGGCCATCCGACCGCCTCTGTTCGTAATTATATACTATTCTATCCGCTATTGCAAACAACAAATTGTGAAATCTTTCTAAACGTGCCGCTGAGCATGGGATATTTTGCCCAGTTTATGTGCGTATTTTCTGTATTTTTCTCACATTGTTTCTCTTTATATCATATATTTGTGCTTTTTTTGTACATTTTTATCAA
>CALYTA010000013.1 GCA_945486175.1 uncultured Clostridia bacterium
CTGGAATGATCTGGTGCATCATCGCCATTGGCACCGGCTGTCCGTGCACACCCGCCTTGTACTGGTCACGACGGCGATTCTGCTGGCGGGCGGCAGCATATTGTTTTTCTGCTTTGAACGGGCAAACCCGCAGACGATGGGCGGCATGACGGCCGGACAGCGCGCAATGGCATCGCTGTTTCAGGCGACCACGTGCCGTACGGCGGGCTTCAATACCATTGACCAGCAGGCGATGACCGATCCGTCCGTCATGGTCAGCATGCTGCTGATGTTCATCGGCGGCTCGCCCGGTTCGACGGCGGGCGGCATCAAGACAACCTCGGCGGCAATGCTCGTGCTGGCGGCGGTGAGCGTCCTGCGCGGCAGGCGCGATATTGCGGTATTCCGCCGCAGAATCGACAGCCGCACCGTGCTACATGCGCTGACTGTCTGCATGGTGGCTGTCATGCTGGTGTTTACCGGCACGCTGCTGCTGTGCGCCACGGACGGCATTGCGGCGGAACGCGCGCTGTATGAAACCGTGTCGGCATTCAGTACGACCGGACTTTCACAGAATCTCACGCCGACACTGGGCACAGTTTCCAAGCTGTGGCTGGTTCTGGAAATGTATCTCGGCCGCATCGGCATCCTGACACTCGGCGTCGCCGTGTTCTCGCGGCGCGTGATGGAGCCGAAAATCCGGTATCCGGAAGGCCGCGTGATGATAGGATAGGAGAGGACATGAAATCATTTATTGTGATTGGGCTGGGCCGCTTCGGCACGGCAGTCGCGGAGGAGCTGTATTTGCTCGGGCATGAGGTGCTCGCGATTGACAGCAGCGAGAGCGCGGCGCAGGCAGTGGCAGAGACTGTAACGCACACCATTATCGCGGATGCGAAAGACGAAGCGGTGCTGGAGTCGGTCGGCGTGCGCAATTTTGACAGCGTCATTGTCTGCATGACCAATATCGAGGACAGCATGATGATTACGCTGATGCTCAAGGAGCTGGGAGCGAAAAATATCATCGCAAAGGCGCGCTCCAGCCAGCACAGCAAGATGCTCAAGCTGATCGGTGCAGACCGCGTCATTTTCCCGGAGCATGATATGGGCTGCCGTCTGGCACATACCCTGTCTTCCCGCCGTGCGCTCGATTTCATCGAGCTGGCACCGGATTTTGCGATTGTGGAACTGACATTGCCGCAGTCGTGGGTGGGCAAAACGCTGGCAGGTGTCGGTGTGCGCCAGAAATTCGGCGTAAACGTACTGGCGGTGCGCCGCAGCAGCACGGAGGTCGTAGTCTCCCCACAGGCGGACTATGTGTTCCGCGAGAACGAAATTTTGATTGTCGCGGGTGAAAACAAAAAAATTCAGAAGCTGGAGCGTCAGTCATGAGCACACGGATTGAAAGCCGCGAAAATGCACTGGTCAAGCGGCTGGCAAAGCTGTCCGCCGACCGGAAATTCCGCCGGGAAACCGGGGAAATGGTATGTGAGGGCGGCAAAATGCTGGATGAAGCGCTGTCCAGCGGCATCACGGTGCATGCAGTGCTGGTGGCGGATGACGCATTGGTTTCCACTGCCGTGCTGCACAGCGCGGAGCAGGCAGGCGCGAAGCTGTACAGCTGTCCGCCTGCACTGCTGGCAAAGGTGTCCAATGTCAAGACGCCGCAGGGCGTGGTATTTTCCTGTGCGCGCCCGATGGCGGAGCTGGAATCGCTCGCCGGTGCGCGCCGCCTGATGGTGCTCGAAGGCTTGCAGGACCCGGGCAATCTGGGAACCATCATGCGAACAGCGGACGCATTTGCACTGGACGGCATGATCTTATGCGAGGGCTGCGTCGATCCGACATCGCCCAAGGTTGTGCGTGCGACAATGGGTGCGGCATTCCGCCTGCCGATTGCCGCCGCAGGAATCGAAGAGGCCGCTGCATTCCTGCACCGGCAGGGTTTGCCGCTGTATGCGGCAGCGCTGGGTGCGGACAGCGTGCCGGTCACACAGGTCGATCTGCACCGCGCCGCGGTGCTCATCGGCAACGAAGGGCGCGGCATTTCCAAAAAAGCCGCCGCACTCAGTGACAGACAGATTATCATTCCGATGGAGGGACGTGCGGAATCGCTCAATGCGTCCGTGGCGGCATCCATCCTGATGTACGAAATGAGCAGGGGCGGAGGCGAAACGATATGACATCGGAGGTCTGCTGGATCTGGCTTGCAGAGCGTCTGGGCGCAGGCTCAAAGCTCTGCCGTCGGCTGCTGGAGGTGTTCGGCTCGCCGGAGGAAATCTGGCGCGCGCCGCGTCAGCAGCTTGCTGGGGTTTCCATGACAAGGCACCGGCTGGACTGTCTGGCGGACAAAGACCTGTCATATGCACAGCACATATGGGACGACTGCGTGCGCAGGCATATCGCTGTGGTTCCGCTGGCCGATGCGGCTTATCCACCGCCGCTGCGGGATATCGCAGACCCGCCGACGGTGCTGTATGTGCGCGGCACGCTGCCGGATCTGCGGAACCGGCTGACGGTTTCGGTTGTCGGCACGCGCAAAGCCACACCGTATGGCAGGCATGCCGCGCGGTATTTTGCGGGCACGCTGGCACAGAACGGATGCCTGATTGTCTCCGGCATGGCGGAGGGCGTTGACGGTGAGGCAAACCGCGCCGCACTCGATGCGGGCAGCGAGACAATTGCCGTGCTCGGCTGCGGCGTTGATGTCTGTTACCCGCCTGCCCACAGGGAGCTGATGCGCGATATTATCGCACATGGCGCAGTCATCAGCGAATATCCGCCCGGAGCCGACCCGGACAGAACACATTTTCCCATGCGCAACCGCATCATAACCGGCCTGAGCCGGGGCACACTGGTGGTAGAGGCACCGAAGAAATCCGGCGCGCTCATTTCCGCCGACCTCGCGCTCGAACAGGGGCGCGACGTGTTCGCCGTTCCGGGCGATATCAACCGGCCGAACAGTGCGGGCTGCAATGCGCTCATCCGCCAGGGCGGTGCGGAGCTGGTACAGTCCCCGTCGGATATCCTGTCATATTATGAGCACGGGGGCAGCCGCAATGCGCAGCTGGTTCCGCTCGGTTTTGTGCAGACGGAGGAGCTGCCGGAGCGCAAGCTGGCAGCTGAGGCTCCGCCTGTGGCTTCTGTGCCGCGCAGCATGCGCACACTGACCGGCTCGGAGCAGGAATGCACCGTCTGGCGCGCCGTGCGCGACGGCAGGCATACGGTGGACAGCATGGTGGAACACACCGGCCTGTCCGCATCCGAAGTGCTGACCGCACTGACGATGCTCGAAGTCGGCGCTTATGTCATCCGCACCGGCGAGGGTTACCGCGCAGCGGACGACGTACAGCTGTAACAATCGAAAGCAATTCCATTTTATCGAATAGATTTTTTTGAAACATGGCGTGCGCCGGACGCAGGGCTGTCCTGCACGGCAAGCACCCAACAGGAGGAAGACATGTCAAAACTTGTCATTGTGGAGTCCCCGGCCAAGGCGAAGACCATCGGGAAATACCTCGGTCCGGACTATGTAGTCAAGGCATCCATGGGACATCTGCGCGACCTGCCGGCGAAGACGATGGGCGTGGATATCGAACACGATTTCCGCCCGGAATATATCCCGATTGAAGGCAAGGATAAAATCATCAATGAGCTGCGCGAGGCGGCGGAGGAGAGCGACTTTGTCTATCTCGCAACCGACCCCGACCGCGAAGGAGAGGCGATTTCCTGGCATCTGAAGGAGATGCTGTATCTGGGCGACCAGCGCTCCAAGCGCGTGACATTCAACGAGATCACCAAGCACGCGGTACAGGACGGCATTGCGCATCCGCGTGACATCGACCTCGATCTGGTCGATGCGCAGCAGGCGCGCCGCATTCTCGACCGCATTGTCGGCTATGAGCTGTCACCGTTCCTGTGGCGCAAGGTCAAGCGCGGCCTGTCCGCCGGACGTGTCCAGTCAGTCGCGACGCGCATGGTCGTCGACCGCGAGAAGGAAATCCGTGCATTTGTGCCGGAGGAATACTGGTCTCTGGAGGCAGAGCTTGCCACGCAGGCGGGTGGTGTGTTCACTGCGTCGTTTTACGGCGACAGCTCCGGCAAGGTCGAGCTGAAAACCGAAGAACAGACCAATGCGATCGTCGAAGCGGTCACCGGAAAGCCGTTTACCGTCGGCAAGGTGCGCCGCGGCAAGAAGCGCAAAAATCCGGCGCCCCCGTTTATCACCTCGACGCTGCAGCAGGAAGCCAGCCGCAAGCTCGGCATGACGCCGCGCCGCACGATGGCGGTTGCACAGCAGCTGTATGAAGGCATTGAAATCGGCGAGCAGGGCCTGACCGGTCTGATTACCTACATGCGTACCGACTCGCTGCGCCTGTCCGACGAGGCGACGGATGCTGCAAAGCAGTTCATTCTGGAGCGCTACGGGGAGCAGTATTATCCGGGCAAAAAGCGGGTGTTCCGCACCAAGAACGGCGCGCAGGATGCACATGAAGCCATCCGTCCGACCAATGTCGCGCTGACACCGGATGATCTGCACCCGTATCTGACAGAGGAGCAGTACAAGCTGTATAAGCTGGTGTGGAGCCGCTTTGTCGCCTGCCAGATGTCGGAGGCGATTCTGGACACGGTTTCCTCCGATATTGTTTCCGAGGGCTATGTGTTCCGCGCGAGCGGCTATAAGGTGGCATTCCCCGGCTTTACTGCCGTCTATGAGGAATCCACCGATGACGCGAAGCAGAGCGATACCGCTTCCGGCAAGCCGCTGCCCGATTTTGGCGAGGGCGACACGCTGGACTGCAAAAAGCTCACGCCTGCCCAGCACTTTACCCAGCCGCCGGCGCGCTATACCGAAGCGTCGCTCATCAAGGCAATGGAAGAAAAGGGCATCGGACGCCCGTCCACCTATGCGCCGACCATTTCCACCATCCTTGCGCGCGATTATGTCGTCAAGGAGGGCCGCAGCCTGCGCCCGACGCCGCTCGGCGAAGGCGTCACGGAGCTGCTTGTGGACAAATTCACATCGGTCGCAGACCTCACGTTCACCGCACACATGGAGGATGAGCTGGATGAGGTCGAAAAGGGCAAGATGAGCTATGTCGAGGTTCTGCGCCGCTTTTACGGCGACTTTGAAGCCGCTTTGCAGCAGGCGGAGAAGGATCTCGAGGGCCAGCGCATCAAGATCAAGGACGAGGAAACCGATGTCGTCTGTGAGGTGTGCGGACGCAACATGGTCATCAAGTCCGGCCGCTTCGGCAAGTTCCTCGCCTGCCCGGGCTATCCGGAATGCAAGTTCACCAAGCCGATTGTCGAGGAAACCGGCATTGCCTGCCCGAAGTGCGGCGGACAGATCGTCGGACGCAAGTCCAAGCGCGGCTTCCCGTATCTGGGATGCAGCAATTATCCGGACTGCACGTTTATGACCTGGGACAAGACGACCAAGGAGGAATGCCCGGATTGCGGTTCCGCGCTGTTCCGCCATTATGACCGTGAGACCGGTGAGACCCATCTGGTCTGCTATAAGGACGGCTGCGAATACAAGAAGTTCGTCAGCAAGCGCACCCCGCGCAAGACCAAGGCGCAGAAGGAAGCGGAAGCGGCTGCTGCGGCAGCCGCCGCGGGTGAGACGGGTGCAGAGACTGCGGAGGCCACAGAGGACGCGCCGAAGAAGAAGACCACCCGCAAGACGGCGGCGAAAAAGACGGCCGCCAAAAAGACAACGACAAAGAAAACCACCACCCGCAAGACCACCAAAAAGGCAGCTGAGGGCGAGGAAGCGCCGAAGAAGCGCACGACGCGCAAGAAGGCAGCTGACACCGATGGGGAGGAGGCGCCGAAGAAGCGTACCACCCGCAAAAAGGCCGCCGAGGTGACGGAGGAGGAATCTGTCCATGCCGAATAATGCAACCGTCATCGGTGCCGGACTTGCGGGCAGCGAGGCAGCGTGGCAGCTCGCACAGCGCGGCATTGCGGTTGACCTGTACGAGATGAAGCCGGTGCGCATGACACCGGCGCACCATTCCAATGATTTCGCCGAGCTGTGCTGCTCCAATTCGCTGCGCGGTGCGGAAATCTGCACCGCACCCGGCCTGCTGAAAGAAGAGCTGCGCCGTGCGGGCAGCCTGCTGATGGCCTGCGCGGATGCGACGCGCGTGGAGGCGGGCGGTGCGCTCGCCGTTGACCGTGTTGCCTTTGCCGCGATGGTCACGGAGAAAATCAAATCGCACCCGAATATCACGGTGCACGAGGGCGAGATCACGCACATCCCCGACGAGGGGCATGTGATTGTCGCGACCGGCCCGCTGACGTCGGATGCGCTGTTCGACGACATCAAAAACAAAATCGGACAGCATGAGTACCTGCATTTCTACGATGCGGCGGCGCCGATCGTCAGCTTTGAATCGGTCGATATGGAGAACGCCTATTTCGCCTCCCGCTATGGCAAGGGAACGGCGGATTATATCAACTGCCCGATGGACCGCGAACAGTACGACGCGTTCTGGGAGGCGCTGTGCGATGCCGAACAGGCACCGGTGCACGGCTTTGAGGACAAGAAGGTCTTTGAGGGCTGTATGCCGGTCGAGGTCATGGGCCGCCGCGGACATGATACGCTGCTGTATGGCCCGCTCAAGCCGGTCGGCCTGCGCGACCCGCGCACCGGCAAAGACCCGTATGCCGTGGTGCAGCTGCGCCGCGACAATGCGGCGGGTTCGCTGTACAATCTCGTCGGCTTCCAGACCCATCTGAAATTCCCGGAACAGAAGCGCGTGTTCTCGATGATCCCTGCGCTGCACAATGCGGAGTTTGTGCGCTATGGCGTCATGCACCGCAATACGTTCATGGATTCACCGCGTTTGCTCGACCGGCATTTCCGTCTGCGGGAGGAGCTGCGCATCCGCTTCGCCGGACAGATGACCGGTGTGGAGGGCTATATCGAATCGGCGGCCTCCGGCTTTGAGGCAGGACTGAATCTCGCGCGCGAGCTGAAGGGCCTGCCGCTCATCGAGTTCCCCGACACGACTGCCATCGGCGCGCTCGGGCTGTATGTCTCGAATGAAGCCAATGTGAAATTCCAGCCGATGAATATCAACTTCGGCATTATCCAGCCGCTCGGCTACCGCGTGAAGGGCAAGCGCGAAAAGAACACGCAGATTGCCCTGCGCGCACTGGAGCAGCTGGACGGACTGCTGGATACTGTAAAGGAGGATGTCTTGTGAAACTGATTATCGACGCGATGAGCGGCGACAACGCACCGGAGGCGATTGTATCCGGCTGTGTGATGGCCGCGCGCGAATTTGGACAGGAATATATTCTGGTCGGCAAAGAAGATACCATCCGCGGCCTGCTCGAAAAGGAGAAGGCGGCAGACCTGCCGATTTCCGTATACAACGCGGACGATGTCATCGATATGCATGACGATCCGGCAACGGCTGTCCGCCGCAAGAAAGATGCATCCATGTCAGTCGCGCTGCGCCTGCTGCGCGACGGCGAGGGCGATGCGATGATCTCTGCGGGCAACACGGGTGCACTGCTCTCCGGCGCGACACTGGTTGTCAAGCGCGTCAAGGGCATCCGCCGTGCGGCGCTGCCACCGATGCTGCCGTGCAAGAGCGGGCATGTGCTGCTGGTGGACGCGGGTGCGAACACCGAATGCACGCCGGAGTACTTATTGCAGTTTGCCTATATGGGCAGCTTCTACATGGAAAAGGTCATGGGTGTAAAATCCCCGCGCGTCGGCCTGGTCAACAACGGCTCGGAGGACACCAAGGGCGACCCGCTGCGCAAGGAGGCCTATCAGCTTCTGAAGGAAGCGGGCGATGCCGGACGCATCAACTTTGTCGGCAACGTCGAGGGCAGCGATGTGCCCAAGGGCGCATGTGATGTCGCGGTGACCGACGGCTTTACGGGCAATGTCATGCTCAAGACGGTCGAGGGTGTCGCGAGCTTCCTCATGGGCGAGATTAAAAACCTGTTCCTCACCAACACGCGCACCAAGCTGGCATATCTGCTGGTCAAGCCCGCGATGGGCGGCCTGAAAAAGCTGCTGTCCACCAGTGAAGTCGGCGGCGCGCCGTTCCTCGGCATTTCCAGGCCGGTATTCAAAGCGCACGGCTCGTCCGATGCCAGAGCCATCCGTTCTGCGGTCAAGCAGGCGATGGACTTTGTGAATGCGGACGTCGTCGGAGAAATCGAACGCAATATTGACCATATGACGCTTTGACGCACATTTCCTATTGACACGGCCGCTGGCGGCGCATATTATTTGAATATAAGATGGGAAAAGGGAGGTGAGCGTGTGGTATTCGAGAAGGTATGTAATATCCTCTCCGAGCAGTTCGGTGTAGACGCCGGCTCTCTGAATATGGACACGGCGTTCATAGAGGATCTCGGCGCGGATTCACTCGACGTAGTTGAGCTGATGATGAGCATTGAGGAAGAATTTGATGTCGGAGAGATTTCCGAAGAAGAAGCTGCGGGCATGAAGACCATCGGTGATCTGGTCCGCCGCATCGGCGACGACGATTGAGTTCAGACACAGCGGTGCGCCGGGGAACAGGGGCACATTTGTCCCGCTTCCCGGCGCATCTTTTGAGTAAAAATAAGTAAAAACAGAAAGGAGAGAAATTTTATGGAAAAGGACGAGCTGATTTACCAGTTTCATGACACCGGCCTGCTGACCACTGCGATGACGCATTCATCGTATGCGAATGAGCACCGTGACCAGCACATCCAGAACAACGAACGGCTGGAGTTTCTTGGCGATTCCATACTGGGCCTTGTATCCGCTGATTATGTCTTTCACCGCTACCCCAACGTACCGGAGGGACAGCTGACCAAGATGCGTGCGGCGGTCGTCTGTGAGCAGACACTGTATGAGGTCGCCAAGGAACTTGGGCTGGATCATCTGCTCCTGCTCGGCAGGGGCGAGGAGAACGGCGGCGGACGCAAGCGCCCGTCCATTCTTGCGGACTCGGTAGAGGCACTGATCGGCGCGATTTATCTGGACGGCGGTCTGGAATCCGCGCGCACGTTTATCCTGTCCTTCCTGCCCGCAAAGGTCGACCTGGCGGAGCAGGGCGGCGCATTCCGCGATTACAAGACCGCATTGCAGGAGATCGTGCAGAAAAACCGGCAGGAAACGCTGTGCTACCGCCTGAGCGGTGAGAGCGGCCCGGATCATGACAAGCGTTTTACCGTGCAGGTGCTGCTCAACCGCAATATTTTTGCGGAGGGCACCGGCCGCAGCAAAAAGGAAGCTGAGCAGATGGCGGCAAAGGCCGCGCTCGAGCTGATGGGCAAGGAATAATATGGCATCCATTGTGCCGGTCTTTGTGCCGCACGCCGGCTGTCCGTGCCGCTGTGTGTTCTGCAACCAGCGCACGATTGCCGGACAATCCGCGCGCATGACGCCCGACCGGGCGCGGGACATCCTCACGCAGGCGCTGTCCGTCCTGCCGGACGGGAGCGCGCCGCAGGCGGCATTTTACGGCGGCAGCTTTACGGCGATTCCTGTGGAAGAGCAGGAGGCGCTGCTCGCCGTGACCGATGCATTTCTGGCGCAGGGCAGGCTGTCCGCTGTGCGGCTGTCCACACGCCCGGATGCGATTGATGAAGCGATACTCGACCGCCTGCGCCGCCATGGCGTGGCGACGATTGAGCTGGGTGCACAGTCGATGGACGACGAGGTACTGCGGCTGTCTCAGCGCGGGCATACCGCGGCAGACACCGTGCGCGCCTCCCGGCTCATCCGGCAGGCAGGTATCTCGCTGATTTTACAGACAATGGCGGGGCTGCCGGGCGACACGCGAGAAACCGTGCGGCAGACTGCGGAGCGTGTCGCTGCATTGGAGCCGGACGGCGTGCGTATTTATCCGGTGGCAGTGCTGCCGGACACCGGACTGCACGAGCTGTGGCAGGCTGGCAGCTATACGCCGCTGGACAACGAAACAGCTGCGGTGTGGTGTGCCGACATGCTGGAGGTGTTCCAGCGTGCGGACATCCCGGTCATCCGCATCGGGCTGAACCCGACAGAAGAACTGGACCGTACCGTAGAAGCGGGTGCATATCATCCGGCACTCGGTGAGCTGGCGTGGAACGAGCTGTGGTACCGCAGGCTGCATGCGCAGCTGGAAGCACAGCCGGACGGCACGCTGTATGTCCCTGCCCGTGCGCTGTCGCGCGCCATCGGGCAGAACCGGCGCAATGTGCGGCGGCTGAAACAGGATTTTCCCGGACGGGATATCCGGATAAAAGCACAGAAGACATAAGACAAGACCCTCTCAGCCGGATGATATAGTCCCCTTAGAGTAGACACTCGAAAAAGCAAAAGCATTCGAGACTACA
>CALYTA010000014.1 GCA_945486175.1 uncultured Clostridia bacterium
CAGGTCAGACAGCATAGGCCGTTTGTCCTCACGTTTTTCCACCGCACGGGACAGCTGGGACAGGCAGATCACCGGCACATTCAGCTCCTTTGCCATGATCTTCATGGCGCGGGAGATTTCGCCGATCTCATTGACACGGCTCTCCGAGCGCTTGCCCGACTGCATCAGCTGCAAATAATCGATGACGATCAGGCCGAGGTTGTCGCCAAGGCGGCGGCATTTCGCCTTGATCTCCGCGACGGTAATCGCGGGGTTGTCGTCGACATAGATGTGGGTCTTTGCGAGCGTATTGGATGCGCGCGCGATTTTCGCCCAGTCATCCGGGTCGAGCTCGCCGGTCTTGAGCTTCTGCGAATCGATGACCGCCTCCTGCGCCAGCAGACGGGACGCCAGCTGGTCCTTGCTCATCTCGAGCTGGAACAGGACAACGTCCTTTGCCGTGTGCTTGGCGGCATACAGCGCGACATTGAGCGCAAAGGCGGTCTTGCCCATGCCCGGGCGCGCTGCGATGAGAATGAGGTCGGATTTGTTCAGGCCGGTCAGCCTGCGGTCAAGCTCATGGAAGCCGGTCGGCAGGCCGGGCAGCCCGCTTTCACTCTGCGCCAGCTCATCCAGGCGGTTGTAGACATCCAGAATGACGCTCTTGATCGGCGTCAGGCCCTGTACCTCGCGCCCATGGCGCACCGCATAGATTTTCTGCTCCGCCGACTCCGCGATATCGCCCGCCTCTCCTGCGCCCTCGTATGCCATCGCCTGGATATCCGCGCCTGCCGACGCGATTTCGCGCAGCATGCTCTTGTCACGGATGATGCGCGCATATTCGCGCACGCCCGCCGCGGTCGGCGTGACATCCATCAGCTGGGACAGGTAGGCGCGGCCGCCTGCGTCATCATATGTGCCGTTGATCTTGAGCTCATTGAGCACGGTCACGGCGTCGATGCGCACCGAACCGGTGAACATCTCGAAAATGGTCTCAAAAATGCGGCGGTTTTCCTCCGCATAAAAGTCCTCCGGGCGCAGCAGCTCGATGACCTCCGGTATACAGGACGGGTCGATCAGCATGGAGCCGATCACTGCCTGCTCCGCTTCCAGCGCCTGCGGCATCTGCCGCGCCAGCAGCTCATCCATTGCCATGCTGTTTTCCCTCCTGACCGTGCGGAATTACTCTGCCTCTGTTACCTGGACCTTCAGCTTGCCGACGACCTCCGGATACAGCTTGACCTTCAGCTCAAATGTGCCGAATGTCTTGATCGCTTCATCCAGGACAATCTTCTGCTTGCTGACCTCAATGCCGTGCTCCTTCTTGAGCTGTGCCGCGATTTCCTTGCTCGTGACCGAACCGAAAATGCGTCCGCTCGTGCCGCCCTTGGCGGTCATGTGCACGATGATGGATTCAAATTTCTTTGCATTTGCTTCGGCTTCCGCGCGCTCCACTGCCTCGCGGTGTGCGCGTGCCTCCTCTGCCTGCTTCATCTGGTTCATATTGTCCGCTGTTGCGGCAACTGCCAGGCCTCTGGGCAGCAGGTAGTTTCTGCCATAGCCCTCGGATACCTCGACGAGCTGGCCCTTCTTGCCCTTGCCCTTGACGTCCTGCTGTAAAATTACCTTCATAACGAATCCCTCCTGGGTAGCTAAACTCTTATTGTGTCTCCTCGTCCTCCTGCGCGCTCTGGCATTCCAGATACGTTTCGACAGCATGATAAATGCGTTCCGCAGCCGTACGGCTGTCGGTGTTCTTCATCTGTGCGCCCGCAGCCGTCAGGCTGCCGCCGCCGCCCAGCATCTCCGTAATGACCTGTACATTGATGCTGCCCATCGAACGTGCGGAAACCACGATATCGTCCCCGAGCGGGAACGCGACAATGCTCGCGCGCACGCCGATGATATTCAAAAGCTCGTCCGCAGCCTGTGCCGCGATCGGGCGGGAAGTCTGGAAATCCGCGACGGCGATGACAATGCCGCCTGCGGTTGAGCGCGCGCACGAAATCACGCGCTCGCGCTGCATGTATTCGTCAAACGAATTCTGGAACATGCGTTTGACTGATGTCATATCCGCACCGGCACGGCGCAGATAGGCGGCTGCCTCGAACGTGCGCACGCCTGCCTTGATGGAAAAGCCCTTGGTGTCCAGATGGATGCCTGCCAGAAGCGCCTCCGCTTCCAGACGGCTGATCGTCTGATTGGGCACCATGTACTGTAACAGCTCACTCACCAGCTCGCTGGCAGATGATGCCGACGGTTCATGCATGTTGACCGCACAGTTTTCGATATAATCTGCGGCGCGGCGGTGGTGGTCGATGACAGCCACGCGGCGGCAGCGCTGGAGCAGCTCCGGCGCTTCCACGAAATCCGGGCGGTTGGTATCGACAACAACCATCAGGCTGCCCGAATCGATCATCTCTTCCGCCTGCTCCGGCTCAATGAACACGCCGTCATACTCACCGCTCGCATCGATTTTATCCAGCAGCGGCTGGGCAAGCGTCTGCGCGCGGCGCAGGACAATATGCACCTGCTTGCCGCGGCTGCGCGCGGCACATACGACGCCGACTGCGGCACCGACTGCGTCGATATCCGAATTGCGGTGGCCCATGACGAACACCTGTGACGAGTCGCGCATCAGCTGGCCGAGCGCGTTCGCCATGACGCGCGATTTGACCTTGGTGCGCTTTTCCACCTCCTTGGTCACGCCGCCAAAGAACTCGAACGCAAAGCGGTTTTTGATAACCGTCTGGTCGCCGCCGCGGGACAGCGCCATCTCCAGCGCAAGCGCTGCAAATTCGTATTTTTCCTCCAGCGTGCGCCCGTCGCGGCCAATGCCGATGGACAGCGTCGCATTGATGCCCTCGCGCGAGATAATGGAGCGCACCGAATCGAGCACAGAGAATTTGTCCTGTGCAATCGCGGCGAGGTCGCGCTCCTCAATGATGAAAATATACCGGTCGCGGTCGAATTTGCGCAGCACGCCGTGTACATCCTTCGCCCATTCGCCGATGCGGTTGTCGATCGCTGCGAGCAGCGTCGCCTTCTCCGAGTCGCTGACATTCTTGACCAGCTCCTCATAATTGTCGATGGAAATGATGGATACCACGGGGCGGCTCTCCTCATATTCCCTGCGCAGGGAGACTAGCTCCGTCGAATCAATCCAGTACAGCGTCATCAGCACGCTCGCGCTGCCGTCCGCCGGCTGCACCAGCGAACCGAGCACCATATAATACCGGTCGCCGACCTTGACCTCAGACGGATACCGTGTCTTCTTGTCCATCAGCCATGCGGAATCAAAGCCGGGAACAATGTCGCTCACCGTCTGCTCAAACAGGCTGTCGGTCATATCATAGACCTCATTGAACCGGTCATTGCACCAGACAATCTGGCCGGTTCCGATCATGCACACTGTAATCGGCAGCGGGAAGGTGCTCATCGTCTGCTGGGATTCCGCATCGATGTTGCCGGATACCGTCTCCAGATACTGCAGCATCTCCCGCTTGCGGCGGCACATGGTGACATTATAATAACCGTACAGCACGCCGCATACAATCAGTTCAAACACCGCCAGATACAGTGAAAAAAAGGCGCTGACGCAGGCAAACAGCAGGAAAACAACAAAATACATACCGAAGCCCGGTTCCAAAATTTTGCTCAACCGCTTATCCAAAACGAAGTTGCCCCCTTTCCGGTTTCCGCATCCAGCCGGGAAACCGCGGCGGCACATACTGCCACCAATACATTATGCATTATAGCAAACCCATTCGCCGCTGACAAGCGTTTTTACGCACAAATGCAGGAAATCAACGCGATTTCCTGCATCTTTTGACCTTTCTTTCACTTTTCCGCGCGCCGCACCGGGCGAAACAGCAGGCGGTGCACCGCATCCATCATCCGGTTGTACGCCCGTGTGACAGGCGGACTGCTCAGCACCAGCGATACAATGAACGCATATACCAGCAGCAGCGCGAGCTGTGGAATGCCGTAATCCAGCCGTCCCGGGTATTTGTATTTCTCCAGCCCCGGGAGCAGCCGGGCCAGCAGCCCGCACAGCCATTCCCAATGCCCGACAACCCACAGCATCGGGAAGGCATGCAGCAGATAGACTGTCATGCTGCCGCGCCCAATGCGCGTGAGCACGCTTTTTCCCGCCGGAACCAGCCGCAGCAGCATCACGCCGAGCAGCGGCGCAATCAGGTAGATGGACAGGCGGAATGCCATGCCCTCCAGCGGCTCCAGCCCCTGTGTCTCATAGGAATTGACCAGCTGGAACGGATGGCTGGCTGAGCTGTCCGGGTGCAGCGTGTCGGTGATCCACAGCGCCAGAAAAGCACCTGTCCCGCCGCACAGCAGCACAGCGGGCACCGGCAGGCACCGGATGCGCTTCATATGTTCTTCCGTACAGTAGTATCCGAGCAGGTAGAACGGGAAAAAGCACACGGTGCGTGAAAGCGACAATGTGCGTCCGAAATAATGGTCTCCGCCGGCGAGCAGTGCCACCACGATGGAAAGCGGCAGCAGCCCGCGGATGCGCAGCAGCTCCGGCAGCAGCAGCCGGATGATGAGCAGTGTCAGCAGGAACCAGTACATGTTGAGCGGCCGGAGCAGGCCATATTCCAGCTCCGGCGACTGCCCGGCACGTATCATATAGTACAATGTATTGAACAGCAGGAACGGAACCAGATAATCCGCCAGTGCAGCGCGCCGGCGCTTTTCCGCATGCTTGCCGAAATAACCGGACAAAAACAGGAACAGCGGCATCTGTACCGACAGCACCACCAGCCGGATTGTGTACAGCAGCGGCGTCTTCTGTCCCAGCATGTCGTACATGTGTACATACACCACGCTGATGATGAGCAGGCCCTTGAGATTGTCCAGTGCGGCATTCCGTTCCTCTTGGATGGATGGATTCACAGCAGTTGACTACTCCTCTCCTTCGCCGGAATCATCTTCCCCGTCTTCTGCATCATCCCCTGTGCCATCCGTGCGCATGCGGACACGCCGCACGGGCTGCCCGGTCTGCTCGTCGATATGGTCTATTCCCGCATATTCCGCCGTGGCAACCGGCAGGTGCTTGTGTGCCAGCAGGCGGGAAATAATGTCAGTCAGAATGCGGTACAGGATGGCGAACACCGGCACGCCGATGAGCATGCCGAAAAATCCGAACAGTCCTCCGAACAGCAGAATGGAAAACAACACCCAGAAGCTGGACAGTCCGGTGGAGTTGCCCAGAATCTTCGGTCCCAGAATGTTTCCGTCAAACTGCTGCAGGACGAGCACATAAATGAGAAAATAAATCGATTTGATCGGATCGTCGATCAAAATGATGACAAAGGACGGTATTGCGCCGATAAACGGCCCGAAAAACGGGATAATATTTGTGACGCCGATAATCACACTGACAAGCATCGCATACGGCATGTTCATGATCGGCAGCACCACGCAGCAGATCAGGAAAATAATGAATGAGTCGATCAGCTTGCCGCCGATGAACCCGCTGAACATCTGGTGGGCATAGCGCGCATAATCCATGACGATATTGCCCCAGCGCGCGCCCAGCGCCGCATAGGTGCAGCGCGTCAGCTGGCGCAGGAAGCGTTCCTTGCCTGCCAGCAGGTAGATGGCAACAATGATGCCGATGAACAGGTTTTTCACCAGAGTAACCGTGCTCATCAGGCCGATGGACACATAGCTCAGCGCCTCCTGCATGGACGGCGCAAGCGATGTCTGGATCCATTCTTCGACATAGTTGACTGCCTGCGCATACAGCGACATGGCGTTCTGCTCCAGCTCCGGATTGCTCGCCAGCAGCGTCTGCAAGGTCTGGGAAATATGCATGAGATTGGTCGGCAGGGCGGAGGCAAAGCTCGTCACGCTGGTGATAATCTGCGGAATCAGCAGTGCCAGCAGGCCGACAATCAACGCGCCCGCACCGAGAAACGTGCCCATCATCGCGAGGATATCTGCACAGTACAGCGACCGGTGCCCGCGCCAGCGAAGGGTTTTATGGAACAGGCGCCGCAGCTTTCCCCGCAGCCAGTTATAAGCAGGTGAGAGCACATAGGCAATGCCAATACCGAGGATGACCGGCATGAGGATGGAAATCAGCCGGGAAATTGCCCCCAGTAATGTGTCAAACTTATAGATGCAGAAAAATATCAGCAGCGTCAGCGCGCCGACAATCACAACTGTCGCACCCCAGCCGAAATATTTTTTCATACTCTCTTTCACGGGAAGGCTCCCCTTTCGTCAATTGCATTACATCGAATTCTATTGTAACAGATTTCTTACCGCCCGGTGAGGAAAAAACGTTAATTTAACAAAAATTTTCCCAAGACCAAAATTTGCCAAAAACATTCCCACACCTTAGCCATAATTCGCTGCCGCTTTTTGTGCACAATCCCCATTGCATTCGACGTAAAATGCGCTTATACTTAAAAGTAATCAACTGAACATCCCGCTGAAAAGACAGCGACGGAGACAGTACGTCTGTTTGGAACCTCCCAGCGAGCCGGGGACAGTGCAAGCCCGGCAGCAGTACATACAGTCCGAAAATCACTCCTGAGTCGCAGGCCGAACCCCGTTTTCCGGCAAGTAGGTCATGCCGGTTTTCCCCGTTATCGGAAGCTCATATGATGGTATGCAGTAACAGGTGGTTGAACGAAGCAGTCATGCTCTCGTCCTTTTACGGATGGGAGCTTTTTTATTTTTCTGCGGAATGACAGATTTGTTATTTTTGATTGAAGATTGAACAGGCGCTGTCCGGAAACAAGGCTTTGGGCTTTTTCCAGACCGCCCTGAATTGGACGGAGGAGATTTTTCATGCAGAACACAGTGGAAATCCGCTGGCACGGCCGCGGCGGACAGGGCGCGAAAACCGCCTGCCTGCTGCTCGCGGACGCAGCTTTCAGCTCGGGCAAGTATGTACAGGGCTTCCCGGAATACGGCCCGGAGCGCATGGGCGCACCGATCACCGCCTATAACCGCATCAGCGATGAGCGCTGCACGGTACATTCCAACATTTATGACCCGGATTATGTCGTTGTTGTCGACGAAAGCCTGATTGAAACGGTTGATGTCACCAAGGGCCTGAATCCGGAGGGTGCCATTATCATCAACACCCCGAAATCTCCGGCTGAGGTCCGCAAGGAGCTGGGCGATTATCCCGGCCGCGTCTGCACCATTGATGCTCGCCGTATTTCCGAGGAAATTCTGGGCAAGAACTTCCCGAACACGCCGATGCTTGCCGCTGCCGTCAAGGTTTCCGGCGTCGTCGATGCCGACCAGTTTGTTTCCAATATGGAAGCATCGTTCAAGCACAAGTTCGCAACCAAGCCGCAGGTCATCGCGGGCAATATGACCGTTCTGACCAAGTCTATGCAAGAGGTACAAGTAGGATGATTCACGCAAAAGATATCAACGAGCAGTCCAAGTGGCAGGAACTGACCCCGGGCTGTGAAATTTATGAGCCGGGTACGGCAGTCCTGACCAAGACCGGCGAATGGCGCACCATGACCCCGCATTGGGATCCGGCAAAGTGCAAGCAGTGCCTGCTGTGCGCACCGTACTGCCCGGATTCTTCCATTCCGGTGAAGGATGGCAAGCGCTCTGATTTTGATTTTGACCACTGCAAGGGCTGTGGCATCTGCTATAAGGTATGTCCGTTCCATGCGATTTCGTTCGGAAAGG
Source organism: uncultured Clostridia bacterium (assembly GCA_945486175.1). GTDB lineage: Bacteria > Bacillota > Clostridia > Oscillospirales > Butyricicoccaceae > Butyricicoccus_A. The sequence continues at coordinate 7,672 of CALYTA010000014.1, forward strand.
AGGACGAGTAAGCCATGTCTATCCGTGAAAGACTTTCCGGCAACGAAGCGGTTGCCTATGCAATGAAGCAGATCAACCCAGACGTCATGGGCGCATTCCCGATCACCCCGTCCACCGAAATCCCGCAGTATTTTGCGCAGTATGTCGCAAACGGCGAGGTTGACACCGAGTTTGTCACCGTCGAGTCCGAGCACTCCTCGATGTCCACCTGTATCGGTGCTGCCGCTGCCGGCGCGCGCGCAGTCACCGCGACTTCTTCCTGCGGCCTGGCACTGATGTGGGAGCTGCTGTATGTCGCTTCTTCTTCCCGCCTGCCGATCACGCTGGCGCTGGTCACCCGTGCCCTGACCGGCCCGATCAACATCAACAATGACCATTCGGATGCCATGGGCGCACGCGATGCAGGCTGGATTCAGATTTTTGCTGAAAACAACCAGGAAGCCTATGACAACTACATCCAGGCAATGCCGATCAGTGAAAATCCGGATGTCCGCCTGCCGATCATGGTCTGCCAGGACGGTTTCATCACCTCCCATGCCGTTGAGAACATCGAGCTGGAGGAAGATGCGCTGGTCAAGGAGTTTGTCGGGGAATACAACCCGGAAAACTACCTGCTGAAGCATGAAAACCCGCTGGCAGTCGGCCCGTATGGCGTTTCCCCGTACTACATGGAAGCCAAGAAGGCACAGGCTGAAGCGATGAAGCGCGCCAAGAAGGTCATTCTTGACGTCGGCAAGAAGTTCGGCGACAAGACCGGACGCTACTACGGCTTCTTTGAGGCATATCAGATGGAGGATGCCGAGACTGCAGTTGTCCTCATCGGCTCGTCCGCCGGTACGGCACGTGCGACCGTCGATGAACTGCGCGCACAGGGCCGCAAGGTTGGCATGGTAAAGGTACGTGTATTCCGTCCGTTCCCGTTTGACGAAATCGCACAGGCGCTGTCCGGCTGCAAGGCAGTTGCCATCCTCGACAAGGCGGAGAGCTTCTCCGCAGCAGGCGGCCCGCTGTTTGCGGAGACCCGCAGTGCAATGTACGATCTGGACAACCGTCCGAAGGCAGTCAACTTTGTCTATGGCCTGGGCGGCCGTGACTTCCGCGTAGAGGACTGCACGGAAATCTTCGACGAGCTGGACGAGATCGTAAAGACCGGCAAGACCGGCGAGGTTTACCGCCACATCGGACAGAGGGAGTAAGAACACCATGGCATATAGTTTGAAAGAACAGTTATCGAAAGAAGAACGCTTTGTCGCAGGCCATCGCCTGTGCGCAGGCTGCGGTGCAGGCATTGCGGTACGCGGTGTCCTGCGCGCACTCGAGCCGGAGGACAAGGCAGTTATCACCAATGCAACCGGCTGTCTGGAGGTTTCCTCCTTCCTGTATCCGTACACGGCATGGCAGGACAGCTATATTCACTGTGCATTTGAAAACGCGGCTGCAACCTGCGGCGGCGTAGAAGCTGCATACAATGTCTTGAAGAAGAAGGGCAAGATTCAGGACAATTACAAGTTTATCACGTTCGGCGGCGACGGCGGCACGTATGACATCGGCTTCCAGTCCCTGTCCGGCGCAATGGAGCGCGGCCATGACATGGTTTATGTCTGCTACGACAATGAAGCGTACATGAATACCGGCATCCAGCGTTCCTCCTCCACCCCGCGCTTTGCCGATGCGACCACGACCCCGGTCGGCACTGCATCCTACGGCAAAAAGCAGAACAAGAAGAACCTGACGGAAATCATGGCGGCACACAACATCCCGTACGCCGCACAGACCACGTTCCTCGGCAACTTCCGCGACCTGCATGAAAAGGCGCACAAGGCGATTTACACCCCGGGTGCCTGCTTCCTGAATGTCATGGCACCGTGTCCGCGCGGCTGGCGCTTCCAGGCGCAGGACATGGCACAGATCTGCCGTCTGGCAGTTGAGACCTGTGTCTGGCCGCTCTACGAGGTCATGGAAGGCGAATGGCACCTGACCTACATGCCGAGCAAGAAGCTCCCGGTTGAGGAGTTCATGGTCAAGCAGGGACGCTTCAAGCACTGCTTCAAGCCGGGCAACGAGTGGATGATCGAAGAAGCTCAGAAGTATGTTGATGACCAGTGGGAAAAGCTGCTGGCAAAATGTAAATAACCGTACTTTTCTTTTTGAGGAAAAGAAAAGTAGGCAAAAGAAAACCTTCCGGCGTTCTCCCGAACGCAGCGAACCGGCCAGACAAACAGGTCTGTCCGTTCGCCCCAACGAGAGCAACTGCTCCGGCGCGCTCCCGCGCGTGAAACCGTCGGACGGACGGTCCGCCGGTTTCCCCTCTGAGGTTTTCATCACAGCAACCACCACACAGATACAGCAAAGCTCCGTACCCGATTGGATACGGAGCTTTTTTTGCAGCCTGCAAGTCTGAAATGTACATCGGCAAGCGCCCTCTATTTTCACCCTCGTTGGGGC
>CALYTA010000015.1 GCA_945486175.1 uncultured Clostridia bacterium
CGGAGGAGGATTTCCTGTCGGCGGAGCTGTGCTGTGTCCCGGCATTTAGGGCGTGCGATATCGGTTTTGACCGCTCGTTTGTCGGCGGCTATGGACATGATGACCGCGTGTGCTCCTATCCGGCGGCAACTGCCCTGCTTGATCTGGAGGAAATCCCGGACAAGACCGCAATGACCATCCTTGTGGATAAGGAGGAAATCGGTTCGGACGGCGTGACCGGCATGCAGTCCAAGTTCTTCGACACACTGGTTGCTGATCTGTGCCGTGCGGATGGCGTGCTGTTTGACGAGTGCATTGAGCGCTCCATCTGCCTGTCCGCCGATGTGTGCAACGCATTTGACCCGAACTATCCGGCAGTTTCCGAAAAGCGCAACGATGCGCGCGCAAACTGCGGCGTCGCACTGGTCAAATATACCGGCTCGCGCGGCAAATCCGGCTCGTCGGACGCAACGGCAGAGCTGATGGCAAAAATGCGCCATTGCTTCAATAAAAACGGTGTCATCTGGCAGACCGGCCAGCTCGGCAAGGTCGATCAGGGCGGCGGCGGCACGGTCGCGATGTTTATGGCGAACCGCAATATTGACACCGTCGATTGCGGCGTGCCGGTGCTGTGCATGCATGCACCGTTTGAGGTCATCGCAAAGCTCGACCTGTTTGCGGCATATAACGGCTTCAAGGCGTTTTATGGCATGAAATAAGCAACAAAATAACCCAAACAATGTAAATGCCCGCAGAATCGGAAGGTTCTGCGGGCATTTTGTATTGTGTGAAACGGAAAAAGCTGTGTGGGCAGCGCGCCCAGCCGAACGCATACAAAAACCCGCCGGACGCGTTTGTCCGGCGGGTTTGCAGTATCCTCAATGAAACGACCGTTGGGGCAGACTGACGGACCATCCGTCCGGCATGTCTGCGGTGCGCGGGAGGTCATCGAAGCAAAGTCCGTTTTGCTCCGGTATTCTTTATAAAAAGAATACCAGCCGCCCACTCCCTTGCTTCTCCTCTCCAAAACACAACCGCTGTGCTGAGTTGTGTTTTGGCAGCGCTCCTGTACAGGAGCACAACACTGGGTTTTCTTTTGCCTACTTTTCTTTTCCCTAAAAAGAAAAGTACGGTCAGCGATCTGAAATGGGGATGTACTTGGCGCGGGAGATGATCGGTTTGTAAGCCGGACGGATGATCTTGCCGCCGGTGACGGTTTCCTCGATGCGGTGCGCCAGCCAGCCGACAATGCGGGCAGTGGCGAACAGCGGGGTAAACATCTCGGACGGGATGCCGAGCATCTGATAAACCAGACCGGAATACATATCGACATTGGCACACATAATCTTGTGCTCGCCGCGGACGCGGTAGAATGCTTCCGGTGCAAGGCGTTCGGTCAGCTCAATCAGATTAAATTCGCGCTCAAAGCCCTTCTGAGCCGCGAGCGGACGGGCAGTATTCTTCAGTGCAACGGCACGCGGGTCGGACAGTGTGTAAACCGCATGGCCCATGCCGTAAATCAGGCCGGAGCCATCGCCGGCTTCCTTGCGCAGAATCTTGCACAGATAATCCAGAACCTCATCTTCATCTTCCCAGTTGGAGATATTCTCCTTCATCTCCTCAAACTGCTTGCAGACGCGCAGGTTTGCACCGCCGTGGCGCGGGCCCTTCAGCGAGCCGATGGAGGCGGCAATGGCAGAATAGGTATCTGTCGCGGAGGAAGAGACAACACGGGTTGTAAATGCCGAGTTGTTGCCGCCGCCGTGCTCTGCATGAATAATCAGGCAGCGGTCAAGCAGCATCGCTTCCTCACGGGTGAACATGCCGTCCGGACGGATCAGGCTCAGGATATTTTCCGCCGTGGTATAATTGCGGTCCGGCATGTGCAGGAACATCGATGCATTATCAAAATAACGGCGCTTTGCCTGATAGGCATGCGAAATAATAACCGGGAACTTTGCAATCAGATTGACCGACTGGCGCACAATATTTTCCAGGCTGGTGTCATCCGGATTGGGATCATAGGAATACAATGCCAGCGTGGAAACCGCCAGCTTGTTCATAATATCACGGCTCGGAGCGCGCATGATAACATCTTCCGTAAAGCCGTCCGGCAGGGAACAGGCATCTGCCAGCAGGTCGGTAAACGCATCCAGCTCCTCCTGATTCGGCAGGCTGCCGGAGAGAAGCAGATAAGAGGTCTCAGCAAAACCAAAGCGATCCTCGGAATCAAAGCCGTCAAGCAGGTCATACAGGTTATGTCCGCGATACGTCAGGCGGCCTTCAATCGGTTCGACTTCGCCCTCATTTACCATATAACCATGTACATTGGATACACAGGTAATGCCGGCGAGTACGCCTGTGCCGTCTGCATTGCGCAGGCCGCGTTTGACGCCATACTTGCTGAACATCTTGGACTGAATCAGGTTATTATCCTGAAATTCGCCGCATAGACTGTCTATGACCTGAGAATCCATATTTTTCATCATGTCAACCATTAGGGATCACCTCATTGTTCGGGCATCCGCTGTTGCACAAGCAGGGATGCTCCTGTACAAAGGCGGAGGGGGAGTTTTTTATATGAATTATATATTACATCAATCCTGCAAATATGTCAAATATAGTCCTTTATGGGACAGGAAGGAGATAAACCGTGAAACGCTTCTTTTTATTGGGTATCATTGTCATATTTCTGGTCTATATTGCTCCTCTCGGGTTTCAATTTTACCAAAACAGTCAGGCTGCCGGGGAAACCATTCATACCGTTAAAAATGTAGAAATTACACAGGATCCGCAGGCTTCGGATGGTCAAAATGCAGAAAATACCATGCAGGAACAGGCTCAGGAGGGTGAAACACAGGCACAGGGCACGACGATCACCGTGTCTGTGAATGGAACGGTGCGTGAAATGGCGCTGGAGGACTATGTAGCGGGTGCCGTGGCGGCGGAAATGCCCGCATCATTCCCTGAGGAGGCACTCAAGGCACAGGCTGTGGCGGCACGCACCTATGCCGTGTACAAACAGTCACTCGGAACAGATGACACCCATCCGGATGCCGTTGTGTGTGATGATTATACACATTGCGCCGCTTTTGTCGATCTGGACAGCGGTGCGGAGGATTTGTGGGGCAAAAATGCGGATGAATGGACCGAAAAAGTGAAAAAAGCCGCCGACGCGACTGCCGGAAAAATTGTCACCTATGACGGCAAGGCCATTGCCGCTGTTTTCCATGCGGCGTCAGCGGAATACACCGAAGCGGCAGTCAGCGTATGGGGTTCGGACATCCCATACCTGTCCAGCGTTGAGAGTACAGGCGATGATGCCTGCCCGAAATATGACGCTTCTGTGACGCTGGGCGCGGAGGAATTCCGCCAGATTATGCTGGGCAAGTATCCGGATATCAACCTCACCGGACTGCCGAAGACCTGGTTTACCGATATCCAGTCGTCAGATGCGGGTGGCGTGACATCGTGTAAAATCGGCGGAAAGGAGCTCAAGGGCACAGAGGTGCGTGAGCTGTTTGAGCTGAATTCCACCCACTTTACCATCAGCACGACGGATACCTCCATTACGTTTCATACCGAGGGCTATGGGCACGGCGTCGGCATGAGCCAGTACGGTGCAAAGAGCATGGCGGAGGACGGAAAAACCTATGAAGACATCCTGCTGCACTATTACACCGGCACGAAAATTTCCGACATCACCTCATAATCACAGTGAAAGATCCAGCTCGCGGCAGATGGTGCGCACAACGCCTGCGTCGTTGTTGTGCCCGCCTGTGCGGGGGAACAGCTCAAGCAGCTTCGGATGTGAATTTTCCATGGCGTACGCGTGTCCGGCGGCCTGTAACAGTTCGATATCGTTGAGATAATCGCCGAACGCCATGCAGCGCGCCGGGGAAACCTGCATCTGTTCCAGCATGCCGCGCAGAGCGGCGCCCTTGTTGACCGATGCATTCATGACATCCACCCAGCAGTCACCGGACAGCGCGACCTGCATGCGGCCGGCAAACGGGAGAAGTGCGGGATAAGACACATGCTCTGCATCGTGGCTGTGGAACACGGCAATTTTGCAGATGCGGTCACGTTCCAGACAGGCCAGCACATCATCGACCTGTTCCAGACGCGCGTAATACATGTTGCTGTGTACGCTCAGTTCATCTACCATATCTTCGAGATAGGCGCACTTTGCGCCGCACAGGATTGGATAGCAGCCGGGCGTGCGGCGCAGGACATCCACCACGGCGCGCACATCCTCCGGAGGAATTTCATCAATCGAACAGATTTCACCGTTCCGCACAGTCAGCGCGCCATTTTCCGCGATATAGTCCACGCGGTCAGCCATGCCGTCCGGCAGCTGTTCGCGGATGTTGTAATACTGCCGCCCGCTGGCGGCGATAAAACGGATGCCGCGCCGGTCAAGCTCATCCAGCAGGGCGGGGAACTGCTCCGGCAGGCGCTTGTGGTCGTCCAGCAGCGTGCCGTCAAAATCGGAAACAATTACATCAATATCTAACATAAAAACGTCCTTTCCGGGCTGGTTTTGCCATAAAACAGAGAATGAAATTGCAATGACAGCCCCATTGTAGCATGAAATGCGGCACAGCTCAACCGGCTGCCCTGCACTGCCGGAGAAAAATCCGCCTCCCTTTTATCAGGGAGGTTTTTTGCTGCCAGATTCTGTTCACCAAAAGTACAGACATTTTGCACGCGGACATGGTATAATAAAATTCACACGTACAATGCAAAGGAGAGATGGGCAATGGAACCATTGCGATATGACCTGCGTTTGCGGCTGTTCCGCGACCAGAAATTTTTCGGCCCCGGTGTCGCGGAGCTGATGCACGGCGTTGAGAACCGCGGGTCCATCCGCGCTGCCTGCCGCGAAATGGGCATGGCATATTCCAAGGCATGGAAAATCCTCAACCGCGCGGAGGATGATCTGGGGTTTGCCCTGCTGGACCGCGAAGCGGGCGGCAGCGGCGGCGGCAATGCCGCATTGACACCGGAGGGAAAGGAATTTCTGCGGCGGTATGACGCCTTTGTACATGCCGTCCAGCAGGAGTCCGACCGGCTGTATGACGAATATTTTGGCGATATGGAGGACCTGGACGAATGAGGAAGAAACTTCCGGTCTGGGCGCTGGTGCTGCTCGATCTCGCGGCGGCAGCCGCCTGTGTGGGCGCTGTGCTGCTCGTGACCTATATCCTGCCGCAGGGCAGCGCCGTCGTGCAGGAACAGGACAGCGCTTTGCAGCAGCAGTTTACGCTTCCCTCACAGGCGGGCAGCGGTGAGACAACTGATGGGCTCGGCATCGCGCCTGCCAGCACCAACGACTGGAGCCATGCGGATACATCGTCACTGGCGGCAGACCAGAGTGAAATTGACGCATTCCGCGCGGCGGAGAAAACGCGCGAAACCGTGCAGGAATATACGGGAAAAACATCGGAAATCGCAATCGAAAAGGTATCTTGTACGGTGGACGGCGAGCCGCTGGTGTACTTTGCCGCGGATATCTATGTGACCTCCACGCGCTGTATCAAAACCGCGTTTGCCCAGTCCACCTATGGGCGCAACATCCGTGATTATGTCGACCGCATGGCGCGCGACAACAACGCCCTGTTTGCGGTTTCCGGCGATTCCTACGGCGAGAGCAGCCGCACCTGTGTCATCCGCAACGGCACGCTGTACAGCAGTGATCCAGGCACGTCGGATGTCTGTGTGCTGTATCTGGACGGCACGATGAAGACCTACAGCGCCACACAGTTCGACGCGGAGCAGGCAGTTCAGGACGGCACCTGGCAGGTATGGACCTTCGGCCCCGCCCTGCTGGACAGCGGCGAAATTCCGGACTCGTTCCATTCGACCGAATATCTGAATAAGATAAACCCGCGCTGTGCCATCGGCTATATTGCGCCGGGGCATTATCTGTTTGTCCTCGTGGACGGCAGGCAGGACGGCTATTCGGCAGGCGCGACGATGTCCCAGCTCGCCGCACTCATGCAGGAGGAAGGCTGCCAGACCGCCTATAATCTGGATGGCGGCAAATCGGCGGTCATGTACTATGGCGGCGACTGGGTCAACCATCCGATCAGCATGGGGCGTGAAATCAGCGACTGCATTTATATCGCCGCAGAGGAGGAATGAACGGATGAAGATCATCAAAGCCCTGCTCCCGCATGCGACAATTGTGCTGTCGATCACATTTGTCGTACTGTGGATTCTGGATTATTTTAACCCCATGATGCAGTTCCTGACCGGCAGCGTGCCGAAGGCACTCATGCTGGTGCTGTTGCTGTGCGCGATTGCGACGGGGATTTTAACGGTCTATTACCAGCGGAAGGAGTAACATGATGGCACTGCCAACGGAATTTGAACAGCGCATGCAGCGCCTGCTCGGGGATGAATACCCCGCCTTTCAGGATGCGCTGGCGCGCCCGCAGGCGCGCGGGCTGCGCGTCAATCCCTTAAAAATTTCCCCGGAGGAATTTGCGAAAAATGCACCGTTTTCCCTCACGCCGGTGCCGTGGGCGGAGGAAGGGTTTTTCTATCCGGAAACCGAACGCCCCGGACGGCATCCGTATTATGAAGCGGGCGCATACTATATTCAGGAGCCGTCCGCGATGGCGGTCGGCGCGCTGGCGGATGCACAGCCGGGGGAAACCGTTCTCGATTTGTGCGCGGCACCCGGCGGGAAAACCACCCATCTGGCGGGACGCATGCGCGGCGAAGGTTTGCTCGTGGCAAATGAAATCAATGCATCCCGCGCAGCGGTGCTCGCGCAGAGCGTCGAGCGCATGGGAATTTCCAACTGCATCGTGCTCAATGAGACCCCGGAACGGCTCGCGAAGCGGTTCCCGGACTTTTTTGATAAAATCGTTGTAGATGCACCGTGCTCCGGCGAGGGCATGTTCCGCAAGGACGGCAATCCGGCGCAGGACGAATGGACACCGGAGCTTCCGGCATTCTGTGCGGAACGGCAGGCGGGCATTCTCGACTGTGCGGCGGATATGCTGCGCGCGGGCGGAACACTGGTGTATTCGACCTGTACGTTTGCGCCGGAGGAGGACGAGGGCACGCTGTCGCGGTTCCTCGAACGGCACCCCGATTTTGAAATGGTGCAGGTGGACAATCCGCCGACACAGTTCGCGCCTGCCCGCCCGGATTGGGCGGAAAACGGGAATCCGTCGGTGTCTGCGGCATTCCGGCTCTGGCCGCATCGGCTGGACGGGGAAGGGCATTTTGCCGCCGTCCTGCGCAAAACCGGCGCGCCCGCAGGCGAACCGAAGCACACATTTTCTGCACCGCGCTCAAAAAAGGAGCAGGCGGCATATGAGCAAATGCTCCAGTTGATACTGGAGCATGTCAAAGCGCTGCCGGACGGCCTTGTCCAGCAGCGGAAAGACCGTCTGTACCTGCTGACTGACCCGCGCATGCAGCAAACCGATGGGCTGCGCGTCCGGGCATGCGGCATTGAGCTGGGCACACTGCGCAAAAACCGTTTTGAACCGTCGCATGCACTCGCACATGCGCTGCCCGTGCCGGCCTTCTGCCGCGTGTGCGACCTGCCTGCGGATGACCCGCGTGTGGAGCAGTACCTGCGCGGTGAAACCTTCCCGTGGGACGGGGAAAAGGGCTGGACGGCAGTCACCGCAGACGGGTTTGTCCTCGGCTGGGGCAAGTGCGCAGGCGGCATTATGAAAAACCATTATCCCAGAGGACTGCGCTGGGTAGGCAGATAAAAGCGAAGAGCGCGTCCGCAGGACACAAAACAGGAGGAACTTGCAATATGAATCAGTCGGCAGAAGCATTCATCGAGCGCTTGCAGCGCCATGATATCAAATATATGGAGAACCCGCAGCCGGATGGCAGCCATTATGTCGCAGTCGAGCTGGCGGGCAATAACGGCAGCCTGTACAATGTCGTCATGGTGTTCGGCGCGGACGGCGCGGAATTCCGCATCCGCATCTTCCAGCTCGGCAAGGTGCCGAAGGACCGGGTGCGCCCGATGCTGCGCACGCTCAACGGGATCAATGAGGAATATGCCTGGCTGCGGTTTTATATCGACAGCGACAGCGAGGTTGCCGCGGCAATGGATGCGGTCATTACACCCGGCACTGCCGCACGGGTGTGCTGGGAGATGCTGCGCCGTGCGTTCAGCGTGCTGGACGAGGTACAGGCGAAAATTGACGGCGTGCTGAAATAACCGGGGAGGCTTTTCAGGGCGGATGCATCCGGCATACATGACGGAAAGAGTGTTCTGTCGCAAAATTTGCACTTTGAAACCGCATCCAATCTTGGTATAATAAAAGTATAGACCAGAATCGCAGGAGGAGGATAAGGATATGGCAAACAAATGGGAACCGTTTGATGTAAATGGATCGATCTTCCGCCCGAAGGGACGGCTGTTGTATATTGAGGAGCCGGACTTTGGCTGCGAGGGCGCGCCGGAGGACGGCCCTGTATATGGCAGCGTCGTGCTGGAGGACAAAACCGGTCAGCGCACGGTGAAAATTGAAGAGAGCATTCTGTTTTCCGGACAGATGAACGACGGCATGTGGTACGGCACGCTGGGCGGTACGACGGTATTGGTCGGGCGCGACAGGGAAACGGTATACCAGCCGAATGAAGCGGAGCTCATGTGGCTGGCAGGCCTGTGACCGTTCCGGAAACAGAAGAGGATAACAAGACTATGACCATTGCGGAAATTGCAAAGCTGGCGGGCGTGTCCAAGGCATGCGTGTCCAGATATCTCAATCACGGCTATGTGAGCGAGGAGAAAAAACGGAAGATTCAGACGGTCATTGATGCCACCGGCTATGTCCCGTCCCGGCAGGCGCAGATTCTGCGCACCGGAAAAAGCCGGCAGGTCGGCGTCATCCTGCCGAAAATCAATTCGGAGAGCATCGGCGGGATGGTCGCGGGTATTTCCAGCGCGCTGGGTGATAAGGAGTTTGGCATCCTGCTTGCCAACACGGAAAACAATGTGGAAAAGGAAATGCGCTATCTGGAGCTGTTCCAGCAGGGACAGGTCGAAGGCGTCATCTTCCTCGGTACGATGCTGACCCCGCGCCACCGCCAGATTTTGCAGAATTACCCGATTCCGGTCGTTGTGCTCAGCCAGCAGGTGGATTATCTGTCATGTGTGTACAACAATGACCACGATGCGGCGCGTGAAATCACGCGTGAGTTGCTCGATTCCGGCCGGAAGCATGTCGGCTATATCGGCGTAACCAACCGTGACCGCGCGGTCGGCGCGGCGCGGCGTGCGGGTTTTCTGGAAGCGCTCGGAGAGCGCGGCATTGACATCGCGGACGAGCACATGATCGTCACCGGCTTCACGCTGGAGGATGGCAACGCTGCCGCACAGCAGCTGTTTGAACGCGCGCCGGAGGTGGATGCGGTGTTCTGCGCGACGGATACGCTCGCGGTCGGCGCGATGCAGTACATCAAGGGCGTCGGAAAGCGCATCCCGGAGGATGTGTCGATTGTCGGCATGGGCCATTCGCGCATGACGGAAATTGTTTCCCCACGCCTGACAACCGTGCATCTGTTCTATGAGGACGGCGGCGCGGAGGCGGCGAATATGCTGATGCAGATTCTGGAAAGCGGCATTGACATGAAAAAACAGCTCAAGCTGGGCTATGAAATCATCCGGCAGGAGTCTCTGTAACAGATATGAAATCAATTTCATAATAGGAACATACAACTGGATAGAGAAAACCCGAAGCAACTGGGCAATGTGCTGCAAAAAATGCAAATTTTTTGTAACATATTGCCCTTTCTTTTTTTGCGAGAGAGGTCTATAATATGAAACATCAAATGAAATCGGTTTCACAAAAATCTCACAGATATCACGGGAAAATGAGAAGGAGTATTTTATGGATTACGGAAAAGCTGCCGCCGGCGTACTGGAACAGATCGGCGGAAAAGAGAATCTGGTATCCGCAGCGCACTGCGCGACGCGCCTGCGCCTCGTCATTGCGGACAATAGCAAATGTAACAAGAAAGCACTGGAGGATGTAGAGGGCGTCAAGGGCGTGTTTGAGGCGTCCGGCCAGCTGCAGATCATCTTCGGCACCGGCGTTGTCAACAAGGTCTATGACGCATTCATCGCACAGG
>CALYTA010000016.1 GCA_945486175.1 uncultured Clostridia bacterium
GCAGGCACAGCCGGACGATGCGGGAGAGATGGACTACACCCGCGCCGTGGCGAAGGAGGACATCCGCGCAGCAATCCAGCGGGAACAGCAGGAGGAAGAACTGCCGCCGATTGATGTCGCAGATATTCCGGATATCCCGATTCCGTCCGATTTTATTGCGGATGAGCCGTCCGCTTTTGTCAAGACAGAGCGGCATGATGCGGAGGAGGAACCGGATGATGTGCCGGAGCAGCTGATGAGCAGGCGCGGCATGATGTTTGTCATTATTGTCGTCGTGCTGCTGTTTTCCATTGCCGTCGGCGCATGTGTGACTGTGCTGCGCGGTGATACGGCCCCGGCAGAGGGCTCCGGTTCGGCAGAGATCGGTTTCTGGTCTCCGGCAGACGGCGAATAAAGCCGGATGCGGCGGCATGGATTTGTATTCCGCTGAATGGTGAATATACCACAATATGATGAATATTCTGCGGATTTCTGGGCATTTTGGGGTAACGCTGCGAAAACAGGGGAAAAAACATCACACAATGAATCAAACTGGGGCGGACATCCCGGTTGACAAGCATGCGGACATGTTCTATAATTAGTCTGAGTAGAAGGATGCAATTTTTGTACAAAGTTGCTATATGTTGCTATATTCTGGACGGCGGATTCCGCCGCAGGCTCACAGAGTGAGGACATAAGATGGAGGAGCTTTAAATATGAAAAACATATTGTTTGCCGCGTCGGAATGCGTGCCGTTTGTAAAGACCGGAGGTCTGGCAGATGTTGTCGGTGCGCTTCCAAAATCCCTGGATAAGGAAAAATATGATGTGCGCGTGGTTATTCCGGATTATACCTGCATCCCGCAGAAATACCGCAGCCGTTTTTCCTATTTCGGTAATTTCTATATGGATCTTGGCGAGCTGGGCAATTTCTATGTCGGCATTATGACATGCGAGCTGGACGGCATCCGCTATTATTACATCGACAATGAGCATTTCTTCCACGGCGAAAAGCTGTACAGCGATATCCTCTGGGATATCCAGAAGTTCAGCTTCTTCTCCAAGGCAGTGCTTTCCATGCTGCCGTTCATCGGCTTCCGCCCGGAAATCATCCACTGCCATGACTGGCAGGCAGCCCTGATCCCGGTTTATCTGCATGAAATGTTCCAGGATAACCCGTTCTATCGCGGCATCCGCACGGTTATGACCATCCATAACCTGAAGTTCCAGGGCGTCTGGGATATCAAGACCATGCGCCGCTTCACCGGCCTGCCGGGACATGTCTTTGTTCTGGGCCGCATGGAGTACAAGAAGGATGCCAATATGCTGAAGGGCGGTCTGGTTTATGCTGACCGCATCACCACAGTCAGCGACTCGTATGCCAACGAGATCCGCATGCCGTATTACGGCGAGGGTCTGGACGGCCTGCTCAATGCAAAGGCAGACACGCTCAGCGGTATCCTGAACGGCATTGACTATGAAGCATACAATCCGGCAACCGATCCGCTGATTGCGAAGAATTATGACGCCAAGACCTTCAAGGAAGGCAAGAAGGCCTGTAAGCTGGCCATCCAGCGCGAGCTGGGCATGCCGGAGGATCCGGATGTCATGATGCTCGCTATGATTACCCGCCTGACCGACCAGAAGGGCCTGGACCTGGTCGAGTGGGTTATGGAGCGCCTGGTTGCATCCCATATCCAGCTGGTTATCATCGGCACGGGCGATCCGCGCTATGAAAACCTGTTCCGCCACTATGAGTGGACACACAAGGGACAGGTTTCCGCGAACATCCTGTTCAACGAGGAACGCGCGCATCACCTGTATGCGGCAGCGGATGCAATGCTCATGCCGTCCCGTTTTGAGCCGTGCGGCCTGACACAGCTGATTTCCCTGCGCTATGGCACCGTGCCGATTGTCCGTGAAACCGGCGGCCTGCGCGATACCGTCCAGCCGTACAACTGGTATGAGCAGACGGGCACCGGCTTCTCGTTCGCAAATTACAATGCGGATGAAATGCTGAACACCATCTTCTATGCGGAGCAGATCTTCTATGATGAGCCGGACGCATGGGCAGATATGGTAGAGCGCGGCATGAAGAAGGACTTCTCGTGGAAGGCTTCCGCGAAGAAGTACGAAGCGCTGTACGATTCCCTCTGAGAAACAGAAATCCTGCAAAGCGGCAGACCGGATGGTCTGCCGCTTTTTTGCGCGAAAAAACGGATAAACGATCCCGTGCCTGCACATACTACCCTCCAAACGAACGGAGGGAACACAAAATGGATGTTACACCGCAGGAATATGAACAGATGGTGCGTGAGCAGTCCAAGCCGTCACCGCTGCTGCGCGATATGGTGTGGGCATTTGCCGTGGGCGGGGCCATCTGCACGCTCGGACAGGCAATTCTGGACTTCTGGAAAAAGACCGGGCTGAATGAAAAGGATGCCGCGTCCGCGACGTCGATCACGCTGATCGGGCTTGCTGCCCTGCTGACCGGTCTGCATCTGTATGAAAAAATTGCAAAGCATGCCGGAGCGGGCACGCTGGTGCCGATCACCGGTTTCAGCAATTCCGTGGCTTCCCCGGCACTGGAATTCAAAAGTGAGGGGCTGATTCTGGGCACGGCAGCGAAGATGTTCACCATTGCAGGCCCGGTGCTGGTATATGGCATCGGCGCGTCCATCGTGTACGGCGTCATCCTCGTGTTCCTCGGCGTGTGAGGGAGGTGCGGCGATGAACGGAAAACGGATGGGCATGGCGACAATCCGGCTGGAACGCCCGCCGCGTGTGCGTGCCTGGGCGGCTGTCGGCGGCAAAAAGGAAAAGGATGGCCCGCTCGGTGCGGAATTTGACCAGGTATTTTCGGACACCATGTGCGGAGAAAAGACATGGGAAAAGGCAGAGGTGCATTTGCAGAAGGTCGCCGTCGGCATGGCAGCGAACAAATGCAAGCTGCCGGTTTCCGCACTGGATATGATTCTGGCGGGCGACCTGCTGGGACAGTGCGTCGCGTCGAGCTATGCCGCGCGCGGCACACAGGTGCCATATCTCGGCCTGTACGGCGCATGCTCGACGATGGCGGAGAGCCTTGCCATCGGGGCATGCATGGTGGACGGCGGATTTGCCCAGCGCGTCTGTGCAGTGGCGTCCTCGCATTTCTGCACGGCGGAACGGCAGTATCGTTTTCCACTCGCCTATGGCGGACAACGCACCCCGACAGCACAGTGGACAGCGACTGCGGCGGGTGCCTGCATTCTCACTCCGGCAGCAGATGACTGTGCCCCTGTGCGCATCACACATGTCTGCTTCGGCAAGGTCTGCGATCTCGGCATTACCGACGCGAATAACATGGGTGCGGCGATGGCGCCTGCGGCCTATGACACCCTGCGCACCCTGCTCAGCGACACGGGCACGCAGCCGAAGGACTATGACGGTATCTTTACAGGCGACCTCGGACAGGTCGGTTCCCGCCTGCTGTGCGAGCTGTTTTCCCTCGACCACATCGATATCAGTACCGTGCACGACGATTGCGGCAAGCTGCTGTTTGACAGCAAACAGGATGTGCATGCGGGCGGATCGGGCTGCGGCTGTGCGGCATCCGTGCTGTGCGCGCACCTGCTGCCCCGGCTTGCGGATGGACGCATGAAGCGCATCATTCTCGCCGCGACCGGTGCGCTGATAAGCCCGACCAGTGTGCAGCAGGGCGAGAGCATTCCGGCGGTATGCCATGCCGTCGTGCTGGAATCCGGCGGGAAGAGGTGATTTGGATATGCAATATATCAATGCATTTGTCGTGGGCGGCATCATCTGTGCACTCAGCCAGATTCTGATCGATAAAACCAAGCTGACGCCTGCGCGCATCCTGACGGCATATGTTGTGCTCGGTGTCATTCTGACTGCCATCGGCATCTATAAGCCGCTGGTCGATTTTGCAGGCGCGGGCGCGACGGTTCCACTGCTCGGCTTCGGGTATACGCTCGCGGAGGGCGTCAAAACTGCGGTTGCGGAAAGCGGCCTGCTCGGCGCGTTTACCGGCGGCGCAAAGGCGGCAGCGGGCGGCATTTCTGCCGCAGTATTTTTCGGACTGCTGACGGCGCTGCTGTTCCGCCCGGCGGACAAAAGCTGAGGCATCAAACCGTCAGAAACTTGACAGATCCCGAGGATAATGCTATTCTGAGAATAGAAAAAGAGAGACAGACCGGTAACGGTTCGTCCCTAGAGTACTGTTACAGTAACCCGTCTGAGGCGAAGCAGGCGGGTTACTTCTTTATCTGAATCATCAGAGCAATCACAGCTACGACGAATAAACCGAACTGAAAAAGGTCGGAGTATGTAACGTATGCCATGCAATCACCCCCTGTCCATCAGGAATTGGGAGCGAAAGAAGAAGTGCCGCTCCCGAAGAAAAGGGGGAGCGAACCGCCACCGTTATGGTATGTCTCTCTCAGCTGTTATTGTAGCAGATATCACAGAATGCGTCAATGTGGGAAGGAGGCCGAGGGCATGGAGCGATGCAACAAAAGCATTGATGGCGGAAAGGCATTTGACTGGGGCAGGACCTCGGAGGATTATGCGCGCTACCGCGATATTTATCCGCAGAAATTTTACGATAAAATCCTTGCGCGGGGGCTGTGCCGGGACGGACAGACCGTGCTGGACCTGGGCACGGGAACCGGTGTACTGCCGCGCAATCTGTACCGGTACGGCGCAGAATGGATAGCAACAGATGCATCTGCCGAACAGATTGCACAGGCAAAGCGGCTGTCCGCAGGCATGGATATTGCATATGAGGCGGTTCCGGCAGAGGAAATTTGTTATCCGCCGCATACCTTTGACGTCATCACGGCCTGCCAGTGCCACTGGTATTTTGACCATGAACGGCTCATGCCGCAGCTTGCCCGCATGCTGAAGCCGGATGGCAGGCTCCTGCTGCTGTATATGGCGTGGCTGCCGTTTGAGGATGCCATTGCAGGCGAAAGCGAGAAGCTGGTTTTACAATATTCCCCGCATTGGTCCGGCGCGCGGGAAACGCGCCATCCCATCCTGTTGCCGGATTGTGTGTATACATCGTTCGAGGCAGTGCATCATGAGGAATATGACCTGTATGTGCCGTTCACACGCGAGAGCTGGAACGGACGCATGAAGGCATGCCGTGGAATTGGCGCATCGCTCATGCCGGAGGAAATCGAAAGCTGGGAGCGCGAGCACCGGGCACTGCTGGCACGCATCGCGCCGGAGAAATTTGAGGTTCTGCATTATGCCGCCATGCTTGAACTGCGGCCCAAAAACTGAATTCTGTATAAGTATAAAAAGCCGCGAAGCGTTTTGCTTCGCGGCTTCGCTGCTGTATGGGAATCAATAGACGCGGATGACCGACGCGATATCGCGCACCATGCTCATGCTGCGCATAATGGTCAGCGCATCGCGGATGTGGCGTTCGCGCACGGTGTCCGTGATGACGACGAGGTCGGATGAGCCGCCCTTTGACGCCTTCTGGATGACCTGCGAGATGCTGACACCATTGTTGCCGAGCACACCGGATACGCCTGCGAGGACACCCGGACGGTCTTCGACACGCAGGCGGATAAAATATTTGCTCTTGATTTCATCAATCGACTTGACCGGCAGCTCCTTGTAGCAGGTACAGCCGATGCGGCCGGTGCAGCCCATCTGGAGGTTGCGCGCAGTGTCGATGATATCGCCGGTGACAGCGGATGCCGTCGGCATTTCGCCCGCACCGCGGCCCATGAACATCGCATCATCCAGCGCATCGCCGTGGACAAAGACTGCATTGAATGCATCGTTGACAGTAGCCAGCGGATGGAAATCCGGAATGAGCATCGGATGCACGCGCACTTCAATGCCCTCCGGCGTGTTGCAGGCAACGCCGAGCAGCTTGATTGCCTTGCCCATTTCCTTCGCATACCGGATATCCGTCGCGTGGATGTTGGTGATGCCCTCGGTATAGACCTGCTCGAAGGTCACGCGCGAATGGAATGCAATCGATGCCATGATTGCCATTTTGCGTCCCGCGTCATAGCCCTCAATGTCAGCAGTCGGATCGGCTTCGGCATAACCCAGCTCCGTCGCCATGGCGAGCGCGTCGTCAAATTCCATGCCGTCCTGTGTCATGCGGGTCAGGATGTAGTTGGTTGTGCCGTTGACAATGCCCATGATTTCGGAAATTTCATTTCCGGCAAGGCACTGCTTGAGCGGGCGGATGATCGGAATGGCACCTGCAACTGCCGCTTCAAACTGCAAATCGCAGTGGTGCTGTGCCGCGAGGTCGAGCAGCTCCCCGCCATGTACCGCCATCAGGTCTTTGTTGGCCGTGACGACATTTTTGCCTGCGGCAAGCGCTTCGGAGATATAGGTATGTGCCGGCTCAATGCCGCCCATCAGCTCGACAACAATGGAAACCTCCGGATCGGATACAATGTCCTGCCAGCTGTCGGTGAGCAGTGCAGCGTCCACACCGGGACGTTCTTTTTTTGTATTGCGCACAAGAATGTGGGAAATTTCAATCGGTGCGCCTGCAATCTGCGGCATTTCCTGTGCGCGCATGGAGAGTAATTTGTATACGCCGCTGCCGACCGTGCCGAGGCCGAGCAGCGCAATGTGAATGGGTTTGTTCATATGCTTCCATCCCTGCTTTCACGGTTCTGTATGGTTCTGTATGTGTGTCCCTCTATCATATCGTATTTTTTGTCGATTTGCAATGCATTTGCTTTGCATCAGGCGGATGCCTGCGGTATCATATCTGTATAGGATGGTGATAACAGTGAAAACAATTGTATGCTATGGAGATTCCAATACCCACGGCTATGACCCGGTGGATGAGGGCCGATATCCCTATGAAGTGCGCTGGCCGGGCAGACTTCAGCTGCTGCTCGGGCGCGATGCGTATTATGTCGTCGAGGAAGGCCTGAACAGCCGGTCCACCGTGCAGAGCGATGCCTGCTATGACGATGATAAGAGCGGTGTGGCACTGCTGCCCACGAGCATCAAGACACATATGCCAGTCGACCTGCTCATTCTCATGCTTGGCACCAATGACTTAAAGCTGCGCTTCCATATGGAGCCGGTGGACATTGCGCGCGGTGCCGCGCTGCTTGTGCAGACGGCAAAACAGGTCTCCATTGCCAAGAGCAAGGACGGCACGCCGTGTGAAATCCTGCTGGTTGCGCCGCCGCATATTACGGAGCACCTGCGGAATGGAAGATGCTTTGATGAATTCGGAGACCGTGCCATCGGCCTCTCGCGGGAGCTGTCTGACCGCTATGCCGCTGTCGCACAAAACAGCGGTGTACATTTCCTCGATGCCGCGAAGCTCGTCACGCCGTCAGAGCTGGATGGCCTGCACCTGACACCGGACGGACATGCCGTTCTCGCACAGGCGATGGCAGAGGCATGCCGTGCCATTCTTGCGCATTGTTAACAGTCCCTTTCTTGACAGTATCCGGACGAACAGATACAATAAAAAACATACAGGGGGGATCATACGCGAGGTGATCTGATGGCATATATTTCATTTGAAAATGTGACGAAAAACTACAAAATGGGTGAAGTAATGATACCGGCTCTGTCGGGCGCGAGCTTTGAGGTCGAAAAGGGCCAGCTCGCCGTCATTCTCGGCGCAAGCGGTGCGGGAAAAACCACCGCACTCAATATTTTGGGCGGCATGGAAACCGCCACAGACGGCGCGGTGTATGTCGATGGGCGCGATATCACCAGGCTGCGCGGGAAGCAGCTCATCCGTTACCGCCGTGAAGATATCGGCTTTGTGTTCCAGTTTTACAATCTCGTGCCCAATCTGACCGCACAGGAAAATGTCGAGCTGGCGGCGCAGATTTGTTCGGACAGCCTGTCCGCACCGGAAATGCTCGACCGCGTCGGTCTGTCCGACCGCAAGAACAATTTCCCGGCACAGCTGTCCGGCGGTGAACAGCAGCGCGTCGCCATTGCGCGCGCGATTGCGAAAAACCCCAAGCTGCTGCTGTGTGACGAGCCGACCGGCGCGCTGGATTACCGCACAGGCAAGCAGATTTTGCAGCTGCTGCAGGATACCTGCCGCCAGGACGGCATGACGGTGCTTGTCATCACGCACAATTCTGCCCTTGCACCGATGGCGGACGTCGTCATCCGCATGGCGAGCGGCCGCGTGACAGAAACGATACACAATCCAAATCCCACGCCGATTGCAGAGATTGAGTGGTGAGCTGCATGACAAAATCCCTGCGCAAAAATATCCTGCGTGAAATTCGCGGCACATGGAAACGGTTTGTATCGATTGCACTGATGGCATTTCTCGGCGCGGGCTTTTTCGCCGGCATCAATGCGGCAAGCCTCGACATGCAGCTGTCCTGTGACCGGTATCTCGACGAGCAGAACTGCTTTGACCTCGAAGTGCTGTCCACGATGGGTCTGACGGAAGACGATGTGGATGCCGTGCTGGAGGTGCGCGGCGTTCAGGATGCCGTCGGCGTGTATTCGGAAAATGTCCTCGTCGGCATCCGGGACGGTGACGAAAAGGTAAAGCTGCTGTCCATCCCGTCGGAAAGCGGGATCAATGCCCTGCGCGTGGTCGACGGCGAGATGGCGGAGCAGGCGGACGAATGTGTCGTACCCCAATCGCTGCTGGATATCACGGGCAAACAGATCGGCGATACCCTGACCATCACAGAAACACTGGAGGAAGACGAAGAATCCTCCTTTTATCACACCGAGCTGACCATTACGGGCGTGATTGAAAGCCCGTTGTATATCTATGGCAGCTCGGGGACAAATGAACGCAGTACCGGCGCAGTCGCGGATTACATGTATGTCCCGCAGGCGAATATTGCGGAGGATTACTACACGGAGCTGTACCTGACCGTGGACGGTGCGGCGGAGCTGGATGCGTTCAGCGACGAATATGAATCGCTCATCGACGACGAGGAGGTTCTCGTCAAGGCAATCGCGGACGAGCGCGAGGCGGCACGGTATGACCAGCTGACCGGTGAAGCAAATGCGGAAATCGATGACGCACAGGCGGAGCTGGATGAAGAAGCTGCCGATGCACGCAAAAAGATTGCGGATGCCCAAAAGGAACTGGACGACGCACAGGCGGAGCTGGATGACGGCCGCCGCAAGCTGGATGAATCGCGCGCGGAAGCAGAGCGCGAATTTGCCGCCGCACAGAAAAAGATTGACAGCGCGGAGCAGCAGCTCCAGCAGGGCCGCCGCGACTTTGAAAAACAGTCCAAAGCGGCAGAACAGCAGCGCGCCGAGCTGGTACAGAAGCAGAAAGAAGTTACAGCACAGCTGGAAGAGCTGCGCAAAAAGCGCGATGAGACCGCCCGGATGGTCTCTGAACTGGAAGAACAGCGCACCCAACTGGCAGATGCAATTGCCCAGCTGAAAGCGGGCATTGAGCAGCTGGCTGCACAGCTGGAACAGGCGAAGGCGATGCGCGAGCAGATGATTGCGGCGGGCATGGACATCACCGAGCTGGACGCACAGATCGACCAGATGGAAATCAAGCTGAACGAGCTTGCGGAATCGTGCTCCGGCTATGAATTGCAGCTGGAACAGCTGGATATGGGTCTTGCCCAGGCAAAGGACGGCCTTGCCCGGATCGACAGCGGCATTGCACAGGCGGAGGACGGCCTGGCACAGATCAAAAGTGGCATTCAGCAGATTGACGATGCGCTTGCCGCCGGACGGGCGCAGCTTGCGTCCGCACAGGCACAGCTCAACGCTGCCAAACGCCAGCTTGCCAACGCCAAAAACGAAGCATATGCGCAGATGAATGAAGCAGCGCGCAAGCTGGTGGACGGACAGGCGGAAATCGATGACGGCAGAATTGAACTGGCGGCGCAGAAGGCGGATTTTGACCGCGAGATTGCCGACGCACAGAAGGAAATCGATGAAGCGCGAGAAAAGGTCGGGGACATCAACAAGCCGACCTGGTATGTGCTGACGCGCGACGGCAACACCGGACTTTCCGGCTTTGACCAGGATTCCAGCAACCTCAAGCGCATCGGGTTTACCTTCCCGCTGATTTTCTTCCTCGTCGCTGTGCTCATCAGCCTCAGCTCGATGACACGCATGGTCGAGGAACAGCGCGGGCTGA
>CALYTA010000017.1 GCA_945486175.1 uncultured Clostridia bacterium
CTGTCTTGCGTATGGACGCGGATACAACCGGAACAAAGGGCGCGCATGCCAAGCTGCTCGCGCAGGTCGCCGACGGAAAAGCTGACATCCTGCTCGGCACACAGATGGTCACAAAGGGACTGGATTTTGACAATGTCACGCTGGTCGGCATCATTGATGCGGATCAGGCGCTGTTTGCGCAGGATTACCGCGCGCGGGAGCGGACATTTTCGCTCCTGACACAGGTGGTGGGGCGCGCAGGACGGCGCGGGACACAGGGATATGCGGTCATTCAGACCTACAGCCCGGAAAATCCGGTCATTTTAAACGCCGCCCGGCAGGATTACGAGCGGTTTTATGAGGAAGAAATTGAGGTGCGCCGCGCCTTGCAGTGCCCGCCTGCGGCACAGATTGTCGTGCTGACAGCGAGTGCGGAGCGCGAGCGCGATGTGCTCGAAGCACTGGTTGCCGTGAAAGCGCGGCTGGAAAGCCTGATGGCGGGACAGTTCGCCGATTTCTGCTATCCTGTGCTCGGCCCGGCGCCCGCTGCGGTTGTGCGCGTGCAGAACCGCTATCGCTATCACCTGTCCATCCGCTGCCCGGAGGGCAGGCGCCGCCGTGAACTGATCGGCGGCGTGCTGCGGGAATTTGCCGCGAACAGCAAATTCCGTTCGGTCGCGCTGTATGCGGATATCAATCCGATGCAGGTGTGAATGGCAGCGATGAATAAAAGAAAGTTACACGTTTGTTTGAGAATAAAGGAGGATTTTTATGCCTGTACGTCAGATTCTTACCGATCCCGATCCGGTGCTGTATAAAAAATGCCATCCGGTCACAAAATTTGACAAGAGACTTGCGTCCCTGCTGGAGGACATGGCGCAGACCATGCTTGCGGCAAACGGTGTCGGCCTTGCGGGCCCGCAGATCGGCATGGTACGCCGTATCTGTGTCGTGCTGGATACCAACAACAACGACAAGATCATTGAGATGGTCAACCCGGAGGTCATTGCAACCGAAGGTTCTCAGACCGGTTCCGAGGGCTGCCTGAGCTTTCCGGATAAATTCGGCGTTGTCACCCGCCCGAATGTCGTCACCGTCCGTGCACAGGACCGCAACGGCGAGTGGTTCACCATCACCGGACAGGGTCTGACTGCACGCGCATTCCTGCATGAGATCGATCATCTGGATGGCCACGTGTTCACCGAAAAGGTGACGCAGTTCATCGAGCCGTCCGACGAAGAGGATGAGGAAGAATGAGAATCGTTTATATGGGCACGCCGGACTTTGCGGTCGCGTCGCTCGAACGGCTGATTGCGGACGGCCATAACATTGCCGCCGTATTCACCCAGCCGGACAAGCCGCAGGGCCGCAAGATGAAACTGACCCCGCCGCCAGTCAAGCAGCTCGCCATGCAGCATGGCATTCCGGTTTACCAGCCGGATACGTTTAAAAACGAAAGCCAGCTGGCATTGCTGCAGGAGCTGGATCCGGAGGTCATTGTGGTTGTCGCGTATGGCAAGCTGCTGCCGGGCTATGTGCTCGACCTGCCGAAATACGGCTGTATCAATGTGCACGGCTCGCTGCTGCCGAAATACCGCGGCGCGGCGCCGGTGCAGTGGATGGTGCTCAACGGCGAGAAGACCGCGGGTGTCACGACGATGTATATGGATCGCGGGCTGGATACCGGCGACATCTTGCTGATGCGGGAAACCGAGGTCGGGGAGAATGAGACAGCGGGCGAGCTGTTCGACCGTCTGGCGGCAATGGGCGCCGATCTGATTTCCGAGACACTCGCACGGCTGCCGGAGGGCATTGCGCGCACGCCGCAGGACGAAAGTGCGTCGACCTATGTCTCTGTCCTCGACAAGAGCATGGCGGTGGTTGACTGGACGAAATCCGCACAGGAGGTACACAACCTCATCCGCGGGCTTGACCCGTGGCCGGTCGCGCTGACGACGCGCGAGGGCGGACGGCTCAAGCTGTTCCAGTCGCGCCTGACCGGACGCACGGCACAGGCTGCGCCGGGAACCGTTGTGGAAGCTGACCCGAAGAGCGGGCTGTTTGTCACCTGCGGCGACGGCGGCGTTCTCCAGATTCTGGAGGTGCAGATGGTCGGCAAAAAACGCATGCCTGCGGGCGATTACCTGCGTGGGCATGCCATGCAGCCGGGAACAGTACTCGGCAACTGATTCAGGTACACCGGGGAGGGCTTTGATGTATTACAATTATGGCTACGGCGGCGGAGGCGGCTGGTATACCCTGTGGATTATCCTCATGTTGGCCTGTTTTGCATTCGCCTCGTGGGCACAGATTTCTGTGTCTTCCAATTTTAAAAAGTATTCGCGCGTCATGACCAAGCGCGGGCTGACCGGTGCACAGGCGGCACAGGCTGTTTTGCGCGCCAACGGTGTGACGGGCGTGCAGTTTGCACGCATCAGCGGCAATCTGACGGATAACTTCAATCCGCGCACCAATGTCATCAGCCTGTCGGGCAGTGTCTGTGATGTCAGCTCAGTCGCAGCAGTCGGTGTTGCTGCACATGAGGCGGGGCATGCGGTGCAGTATGCAAAGGGGTATGCGCCCATCCGCCTGCGCAATGCGATCATTCCGCTGTGCAATTTCGGCTCGAGTCTTGCATGGCCGATGCTGCTGATCGGACTTGTACTTGGCGCAACGTCAGTCATGGGTCTGGGTGTCGCACTGTATGCACTTGCGACGCTGTTCCAGGTTGTGACGCTGCCGGTGGAGATCAATGCTTCCCGCCGCGCGTTGCAGGCGCTGGAGCAGCAGGGGCTGCTGACGGCGGATGAGCTGCCGATGGCGCGAAAGACGCTGTTTGCTGCGGCGATGACGTATGTCGCGGCGCTGGCGACCTCGCTGGTACAGCTGCTGCGTCTGGTGCTCATTTATCTCTCCAACGGAGGAGGGCGCCGCCGTGACTGAAGCTCATTCAGCGCGTGAAGCCGCGGCACGCGCACTGTTTGCCGTCCGCGAGGAGGGCGCCTGGAGTGCGCCCGCGCTGCGCAGATATGCCGCCGGGCTGTCCGCGCGCGATGCGGCGCTTGCAACGGCGCTGACGGGCGGCGTGCTGCAAAACCGCGCGATGTGTGACTTTTATCTCGCGCAGTTTTCCAGCATTCGGCTCAAAAAAGTACAGCCGCGCATTTTGGATATTTTACGGCTGGCAGTATACCAGATGGTCTGGCTTGACCGCATCCCGAATGCGGCGGCGGTCAATGAGAGCGTGGCGCTGGCGCGGACGCTGTGCCATGCGGACAAGCGCACGGCGGGCTATGTCAACGGCGTGCTGCGCGCGCTTGCGCGCAGCATTGACAAGCTGCCGCAGCCAGACTGTGCGACCAAGGCGGAATATTATTCCCTGCGGTACAGCCATCCGCAGTGGCTGACTGAGCTGTATCTGGAGCAGTTCGGGCTGAAGCAGACAAGGCGGCTGCTCGAGGCGGACAACGCGCCCGCACCGACCGTGCTGCGTGTCAACACACTGCGCGCGCAGGTGCAGCAGGTACAGGACGAGCTGGCGGCGCAGGGAATCCGTGTCGCACCGCATAGCTGTATTCCGAATTGCCTGACGGCATCCGGCACGGGAAATATTGAGAAGCTGCCCGCCTTCGCGGAAGGGCGCGTCACCGTGCAGGACGGCGCGAGCCAGATGAGCGTTTATGCGCTCGACCCGCAGCCGGACGACAGGGTGCTCGACTGCTGTGCCGCACCGGGCGGCAAGAGCTTTTTCATCGCTGAGCGCATGCAGAACACCGGCACGGTGGTCTCATGCGATGTGTACGGCCACAAGCTGGAGAAAATCCAGGAGGGTGCAGAGCGGCTCGGTCTGATGAACATACAGGCCGAATTGCAGGATGCGTCGCAATTCCGCCCCGAATGGGAGGGAAAATTCGACCGCGTGCTGTGTGATGTGCCGTGCTCCGGCATGGGCATCATCCGCAAAAAGCCGGAGATCCGCTATAAGGACGAGCAGGAGCTGCGCGGCCTGCCGGAAATCCAGCGCGCAATATTGGACAATGCGTGCCGGTATGTCCGTCCGGGCGGCATTCTGGTCTATTCGACCTGTACGCTGCTGCGGCGGGAAAACGAAGAAATTGTGGATTGGTTTGTGCAAACACATCCGATGTTTGAAAAAACTGCATTTTCCATACCGGTTTGTGATGAAGAAGTGGAAGGCAGTGTAACCCTGCTTCCGCATATACATGATACAGACGGATTTTTTGTTGCAAAATTCCGTAAAATGGCTTACTATGAAGATGATCCTGCGCGCGGGAACGGCACCGGCGGTGGTGCCGGACGGAACACAGGCGCGCATGCATCGGAGAATGTTTATGATAAAACCTGAGATCAAATGCAGAACTCTGCCGGAACTGAAGGCGGAGCTGGCTGAGATGGGGGAAAAGCCGTTCCGTGCGGCACAGATTTTCCAGTGGCTGCATCAGGGCGTCAGCTCGTTTGATGAGATGACCAATGTGTCCAAGCCGCTGCGCGCGAAGCTGTCCGAGCGTTATCTGCTCACTGCGCCCAGGATTTTGCGCAAGCAGGTCTCGCAGGTAGACGGCACGGTCAAATACTTATGGGAGCTGCACGACGGCAACTGCATCGAGAGCGTATTCATGCGCTATCATCACGGCAATTCGGCGTGCGTGTCCTCGCAGGTCGGCTGCCGGATGGGCTGTAAATTCTGCGCTTCCGGCATCGGCGGGCTGGTGCGCAGCCTTTCGGCAGGTGAGATTCTCGACCAGATCCTGTTTATGCAGAAGGATACAGGCGAGCGCATCTCGAATATCGTGCTGATGGGCACGGGCGAGCCGCTGGACAACTATGACAATGTGCTGCGCTTCATCCGGCTGGTCGGCGCGGAAGAAGGACTGCACATCGGGCAGCGGCATATTTCGCTTTCCACCTCCGGCCTGGCCGACCAGATCGACTGGCTGGCGGAGGAAAAGCTGCAAATTACCCTGTCCATTTCACTGCATTCGCCGGACAATGAGAGCCGGAGTGAAATCATGCCTGTCAACCGGAGCTATCCGGTCGAGCGGCTGCTTGCCTCCTGCCGGCGTTATTTTGACATGACCGGGCGCCGTATCTCGTATGAATATACCATGATTGACGGCGTGAGCGACCGCCCCTGGCAGGCGAGGAAGCTCGCGGCGCTTGTGCGCGGGCGCACGGCCCACGTCAATCTGATCCCCCTGAACCATGTCACGGAGAGCGGGCTGCATACCTCGACGAAGGAGCATGTCGCGGCTTTTCAAAATATTTTGGAAAAGAACGGAGTCACTGCGACTGTCCGGCGCACGCTGGGGCCGGATATTGACGCATCCTGCGGGCAGCTGCGCCGCAGGCACATCGGTGAAACGTTCGGGAAAGAGTGATAGAATGAACGCATTTGGCAAAACCGATAAGGGCTTGGTTCGCGCCAGCAATCAGGACACATTCCGCATCGACATAAAGGAAAACGGACTGGGATTTCTGGTTCTGTGTGACGGCATGGGCGGCGCGCGCGCCGGAAACATTGCGAGCGAACGTGCCGCAGAACGGTTTATGGAGCAGGCCTGCACGGCTGACCCGGAGCAGGCTGACACCGAAACGCTTTCCCGCATTGCCCAGCAGGCTGTCACGGCGGCAAATTCCGAGGTTTATGAGCTGTCGCAGTCTTCACCCGCTTACAACGGCATGGGCACGACACTGGTCGGCTGCATCTGCGTCGATAACCGCGTGGTGCTCGCAAATGTCGGCGATTCGCGCGCTTATGTCATTGATGGGGAGAAAATTGCCCAGATGACGGCGGACCATTCGCTGGTGGCGGAGATGGTGCGTGCCGGACGGCTGAGCAGCGAGGAGGCAAAACACTATCCGGGACGCAACCTCATCACGCGCGCAGTCGGTGTTGACGGCGAAGTGGAAGCGGATTATTATGAAATTACCCTGCACGACGGACAGACGCTGCTGCTCTGTTCGGATGGACTGTGCGGACTGGTGACCGATCTCGAAATTGCGGCTGCCGTTGCGCAGTCGGCTTCGCAGGAGGAAGCGTGCGACAGGCTGATTCAGCTGGCATGCAGCGCTGGCGGAAGTGACAATATCACGGTTGTTTTATATACCAAGTAGGAGAAAATAGAATGGAAAATTACATTGGACAGACGCTCGGGGGCCGTTATGAGGTCCGCGAGGTGATCGGAACGGGCGGTATGGCGATCGTCTACAAGGCATACTGCACCGTTCTGAATCGATATGTTGCCATTAAGGTTCTCAAGGAAGAGTACGCGTCGGATGACGAGTTCCGCAAGCGCTTCTATAACGAGGCGCAGGCGGTTGCCAAGCTGTCGCAGAACAACATCGTATCCATTTACGATGTATGTCAGGACGGCGACGGCCCGGAATACATCGTCATGGAGCTGTGCGAGGGCGTCACGCTCAAGGATTACCTGCGCAAGAAGCACCATCTCACCTGGCAGGAGACCCTGTTCTTCGCGCAGCAGGTGGCACGCGCACTGGATCATGCGCACAGCCGCGGTATCATCCATCAGGATATCAAGCCGCAGAACATCATGCTGCTGCGCGACGGCACGGCAAAGGTGATGGATTTCGGCATTGCGAGCTTCGCAAACAATCAGGAGACGCGCAAGGTGTCCTCTGAGGCGATCGGTTCGGTGCACTATATCTCGCCGGAGCAGGCAAAGGGCATCACGGCGGATTTCCGCACCGACCTGTATTCGCTTGGCGTTGTCATGTATGAGATGCTGACCGGCACGCTGCCGTTCCGCGGCGACACTGCGGTTGCAGTTGTCATGCAGCACCTGAACACGGTTCCGCCGGTTCCGAGCTCCATTGTGCCGGAGATTCCGAAGGCGATGGACGAAATCGTCATGCATGCGATGTGCGCCAATGCCAGCCAGCGTTACAGCTCCGCTCTGGATATGTACCGCGATATGGAGCGCCTGCGCACCAATCCGAATCTGGTTCTCAATTATTCCGGCCGTAACAGCGATCTGGACGCGACACGCACGATCCGCTATGACGATGAGGATGCGACGCAGCTGCTCCGCGCGGTGGACAATGAGCAGGCCACGCAGTATGTGCCGCGCCCGCAGCAGGAGATGCCTGCACAGCAGCGCCGCGTTTATCAGCCGGTCAACGATGTGGACGACGAATATGAACAGGAAGAACCGGTTCATGAGGTAAAGCGCGTCAGAACGAAAAAGAAGAAGGGCAACGGCGGCAAGATTGTCGTTGGTGTCGTTATCGTCGCTCTGCTTGCGGCGATTGCCTATATGGCTTCCGGCCTGCTGGGCGAAGGCAAGGAAATGGTCGAGGTTCCGAATTTCATCTCGCTCAACTATGAGGAAGATGTCCGCAACAACAGCGAATATGATGCATTCCACTTCAGCGTAAAAACGCGCAAGGATTCGTCCGGCGACTATGAAGACGGTGAAATCGTGGACCAGAACCCGCTGGAGGGTGAGCAGGTCGAGGAAGGCTCGACCATTACGCTGACTGTCATTGCTGTCGAAGAGGATGACAGCGAGGAGCTGGTCAAGGTTCCGTCGGTCATTGGCAAGACCTTTGAAGATGCACAGAGTGCCCTGCGCGCGCGCGGACTGTCCGCAAGCCGCAAGGAGGAAAGCTCGGAGACGGTTCAGGCAGGCTATGTCATCAGCACTGACCCGGAGCCGGGCGAAGAGGTTGCCACCGGTTCGACAGTCACGGTTATCGTGTCTTCCGGTCCGGCAAACACAAACAAAAAGGTACCTGACCTGACCGGCATGACGCAGAGTGCGGCGAAGTCGCTGCTCGAGTCGATGGGCCTCAAGCTCGGTGAGGTCAAGCAGGAGGAAAGCGATAAGCCGGAGGGAACTGTCATCGGGCAGACGGTTGCTTCGGGCACGGAAGTCGCGGAAGGCACCAGCGTTGGCATTACCATTGCCAAGGCAAAGGGTGACAACGGCGGCAATGGAGACAATGGTGGAGATGGAGGTTCCGGAACCTCTGTCTCCGTCACCAATTCATCGGTTACGGTAACCCTTCCGTCCAATCACAAGGATTGCCAGGTTACCATAAGCGTGGACGGAAGCCAGCTTTATAACCATACTGTTCGTGAGGGTAACCCGACCGCCACCTGTAAGCTGTCATACAGCGGCACACACCGTATTGTTGTCACCGTCGACGGTGCCACGGTTTACGACAAGGACTATAATTTCGGCTGATGATGACACAAAAAGGTATTATTCTCAAAGGGATCGGCGGATTTTATTATGTCCGCACGGATTCCGGTGTCATTGAATGCAAGGCACGAGGCAGGTTCCGCAAGGCGGCGGAAAAGCCGGTTATCGGCGACCGGGTCACCATTGAAATACAGGACGACGGCACGGGCTATATGATGTCCATTGAGCCGCGCAAAAACCAGCTGCTGCGTCCGGCGGTTGCCAATGTCGACCAGCTGGTTGTGGTGTGCAGTGCCGCTCCGCCGAAGACGGAACCGCTGCTCATCGACAAGGTGACGGCAATTGCCGCACACAAGGGCATTGACACCCTGATTGTCATCAACAAGTGTGATCTTGACCGCGGCGACCGGCTGTATCAGATTTACACACAGGCGGGCTTTTCCGTTTTCCGCGTCAGTGCGGAGACGGGCGAGGGGATTGACGCGCTGCGCGCTGCGCTGGCGGGAAAGATTTCCGCATTTGCGGGAAATTCCGGTGTCGGAAAATCCAGCCTGCTCAACTGCATCGATCCGGAATTCCACATGAAAACGGGAACAATCAGCCCCAAGACCGAGCGCGGACGCCATACCACGCGGCATGTGGAGCTGGTCGAGCTGCCGGGCGGCGGCTGCATTGCGGATACACCGGGCTTTTCGGCATTTGACACGGAAAAGATGGATTTGATCCGCAAAGACGATTTGCAGTATGCATTCCCTGAATTTGAGCCGTATATCAACCAGTGCCGCTTTACCGGCTGTGCACATGTCAAGGAAAAGGGCTGTGCCATCCGTGCGGCGGTAGAGGAAGGCAAAATTCCGCGTGAGCGCCATGAAAGCTATTGCAAGCTGTACGAAAGCGTAAAAAATCTCAAGGAGTGGGAGCTCAAGTGAAGACATTGATTCTGGCCTCCGCCCCTGAGACGGAATATGATTACGTCAGGCAGCTGGCACAGCAGGCGGAGTATATCATCTGTGCAGATGGCGGCATGCGGCACGCAGCGGCATGCGGCATTCAGCCGGATCTGGTGATCGGCGATTTCGATTCGGGCACGCGCCCGGACGGCGTCGAGGTGATTGCGCTCAAGCCGGAAAAGGATGACAGCGACCTGATGTGCTGTACAAAGGAGGCCATCCGGCGCGGCGCGGACGACATCACATATGCATGTGCGTCCGGCGGGCGCATTGACCATTTCCTGTGCAACCTGTCGCTGCTGGAATATTTGCATGGCTGCGGTGTGCGCGGCATGCTGTGTGACAGCCGCAACCGCGTGACATTCCATCCGGGCGGTGAGCTGCAATATCGGGCAAATGCGGCGTATCCATATGTCGGCATCATTCCGCTCGATGCAGAACTGGCCGGTGTGACGCTGCGCGGGCTGAAATATCCCCTCACAGATGCAACGGTTTCGCGCGCACAGATTATCACAATATCCAACGAGCCGGCAGCGCCGGCGTATACGATTTCCGTCCGCAAGGGGCGCTCGCTGGTAATTGAAAGCAAGGATAGATAAAACAGATGAATGGAGGATTTTGAAATGAACGTATATAAGACCAGAGGCACTTGTTCCAGAGAAATTCGCTACAGTGTAAAAGACGGCATTGTTGAAAATATTGAGGTTGTCGGCGGCTGTGCGGGCAACCTGTCAGGTATCTGCCGCCTGATTAAGGGTATGCCGGTGGAGCAGGTCATCAAGGCCTTCAAGGGCGTCGACTGCGGCGGCCGCGGCACTTCCTGCCCGGACCAGATTGCACAGGCACTGGAGCAGGCAGAGCAGTAATTCATTCCGGAAGATACAGAGCTGTCCATTGGC
>CALYTA010000018.1 GCA_945486175.1 uncultured Clostridia bacterium
GGCCCATGACGCTTGAGCTAGCCCGTGCACAGATGAGTGAATATTAGGAATATGTCTACAGCCTGAAGGAAGAATATCCGGTTATTTCGGCAACCGGCTGTATCGACAAGGACGGTATTTTCGTCCCGCTGGAAATGGCAGCACAGGACCTGCACGATTATAAAATTGTCCAGTATGAAAATGTCTTTGACAGCGAAGGCAGCAATACCGGCTCAAGCCAATCCGCCGCAGGAAGCGCGGCAAGCTGATACACAAAACGGAAGCAGAGATACAGGTCTGCTTCCGTTTTTTTCTGTGTTTACAGACATCCAGCCTGTCAGCAGGCTGATATACCGGTTGTTGTCACGGATCACTGCCCTTTTCCATACAATAAAGGGAAAGGAGACTCCTGCTATGCCAAACCAACAGCAATTCAGTAATGTATCCAAAAACTATCTGTCCTGCTTCTATGAAATATTGGATGAAATGATATTGAATATGATGGAAGCAGAGCTGACTGACAGCATTTCTCATAACTTTATTGTACAGATGATCCCGCATCACCGCGCAGCCATCGGGATGTCGCGCAATATCCTGCAATATACCACCGATGTGCCGCTGCAGGCGATTGCCTCGAATATCATCACCGAACAAACCAAAAGCATCGCAAACATGCAGCGCATCCTCGACCAATGCAGCACGCTGAAAAATGACCAGCAGGATCTGCGCCTTTACCAGCGGCGGACAGATTTGATTATGCAGGCTATGTTTTCCGAAATGGAACAGGCAGCTTCAACCAACAACATCAACGCGGATTTTATACGCGAAATGATCCCCCATCACCGCGGCGCGGTGCGCATGTCGCAACATGCACTGCATTTCCCGGTCTGTCCGGAACTGGTGCCGATTTTGCAGGCCATCATTGTTTCCCAGCTGGAAGGAATCCGGGAAATGGAGCTTCTGCTGCGGCAGATGGGAAACACCTGACATACAACCCCAAACGGAAGCAGTTCTCCAACTGCTTCCGTTTTTTTCTTGCTCCGGGACTGGAACGCTGGTATACTGGTTGTAACAACAGCAAGGAGGCTTCCCCATATGAAGAAACTGCGCATCGGCGTCGTCGGCCTCGGCGATATCAGCCATGTCTATCTGACCACGCTTCAAAAATACAGTGACATTGTCACGCTCTGTGCCTGTGCCTCGCGCACATTGGAAAAAGCACAGCGCAAGGCAGCGGAATACGGCATTCCGCAGGCATATGCCTGTGCGGAGGATCTGATCCGTGAGGCGGATGTCGACCTCATCCTCAATCTGACCACGCCGGATATGCATTATCCGCTCAACAAGCTCGCACTCGAATGCGGCAAGCATGTCTATACGGAAAAACCGCTCGCCGGTTCCTTTGCCGAAGGCCAGGAGCTGATGCAGCTCGCCGCACAGAACAACCTGCGTGTCGGCTGTGCGCCGGACACCTTCCTCGGCGGCCGCTTACAGACCTGCCGCGATGTACTCGACGCGGGCACCATCGGTGAAATCATCGGTGCTTCTGCCTTTGTCATCTATCACGGCGGTGAAACATTCCATCCGAACCCGGCGTTCTTCTATCACAAGGGTGCCGGTCCGCTGATGGATATCGGCCCGTATTATGTCACTGCCCTGCTCTCGCTGCTCGGCCCGGTCAGCACCTGCTGTGCCATGTCCAAGCGCACCTTTGACACGCGTCCGATCACCAGCCAGCCGCACTGCGGTGAAATGATTGACGTCGAGGTGGATACCTATACGACCGGTCTGATGCAGTTTGCTTCCGGTGTGATTGCCACCACGATGTTCTCATTTGATGTATGGGATTCCAACCTGCCGCGCATGGAAATCTATGGCACCAAGGGCACACTGTGCATCCCGGATATTGACCCGCTGGACGGCCCCAACATCTTCGGCGGCGACATTCTCCTGCGCACACAGGAAAATTACCGCTGGTACCAGATGCCGCGCGCACAGACGGATCTGGACAAGGACTGGATTCATATTCCCATCACCCGCCCGTTCCGTTCGACCAGCCACGCGGAAAACAGCCGCGGTGTCGGCCTGATCGACATGGTGCTCGCCATCGCGGAAAACCGCCCGGAGCGCGCCAGCGGTGCCATGGCATTGCATTCGCTCGAAGTCATGGAGCACATGCTCGACTCGGCGCAGAGCCGGCAGTTCCGCACCATGCAGACCACATTCGACCGTCCTGCCCCGCTGCCGGAGGATTTCCCGGTACGATAAAAAAAGCGCAGCCTCAAAATTGAGGCTGCGCTTTCACATTTATCTGTTATTATGCGGATGCTTATCTGTTGTCCTCTCGGATGAGCGTGCGGATGGCTTCGACAGCGGCACAAATGCCGCGCTGTGCGGCACCCTCCGGCACGGCAGGCGCTTCGCTCTCATCATTCCACAGTACGTTGAGCACTGCGCCGCAGCGCACATGCAGGCAGGCACCTGCGACGAACAGCGCCGCAGATTCCATCTCACTGGCAAGCACGCCAGCCGCTGTCCATGCGTTCCACTTCTCCTGCAGCTGTGCTGCAATCGGCATGCACTGCGGGCGGATCTCGCCATAAAAGCTGTCCTTGGACTGGATCACGCCGACATGCGTGCGGTAGCCCAGTGCCTCACAGGCATCCGCCAGCGCACGCACTACCGGATAACTCGCCGCCGCAGGATATTCCAGCGGAAGATATTCACGCGAGGTACCCTCCTGCCGCACAGAGGCAGTTGCCACGACCACATCACCCCCGCGCACAGACGAATCGACGCCGCCGCACGTGCCGACGCGGATAAACGTATCCGCACCGCATTCCACCAGCTCCTCCAGTGCAATCGCAGCAGACGGGCCGCCGATTCCGGTGGAACAGACAGATACCATTTCCCCGTCCAGGAAGCCCGTCCAGACGTTAAATTCCCGATTAGAGGAAACTGCACGGGCATCGTCCAAAAACGCGGCTATGGCCGCACAGCGCCCGGGATCACCGGGCAGAATCACATACCGTCCGATATCCTTTGCCGTACACTGCAAATGCATCTGTTTCCCATCGATCAGCATGGTATCATTCCTTCCCTTCTGTGCCATCCGCATGCACAATGCCGCGGATATTTTTTTCCGCCTTGCTGCGCGGAATCATAATCGTATGCCCGCAGCCGGTGCACCGCAGGCGGAAGTCCATGCCGACACGCAGAACCTCCCATTCCCGGCTCCCGCACGGGTGCGCTTTTTTCATCGTCAGAATATCGCCCAGTCGAATGTCCATTTTTTCCCTCCTTGCTTCTTGTCCTTAGTGTAGCATACCTGTCTGCGAAAGACAAGCGAGCAGCTCTCTGCATCAGACCCGGAAAAAACTGACGCGCATGTCTTGCCGGTTTCCCGCATATAGTCAAAGCAGAGCAAAAAGCCATGGACTTTTGAGAACGGAGGGAACCTATGCATCCAAGCTATGCACCGGAAAATCTGGAAACAACCATCCCAAAACGGGAGGAAGTCTATGCCGCCGCACAGGACGGCAGTATTTTGCAGTCTGTTGCCGTGCGCTGTGATGCGGGGCACAATCTGATTGTCCAGCTGGACGGCCTGACCGGTCTGATGCCGCGTGAGGAATGTGCCCTCGGCATTGACACCGGACAGACACGGGAAATTGCCATTTTATCGCGCGTCGGCAAGCCGGTCTGCTTTCATGTCCAGCGCATTGAAGGCAATACCGCCTATCTGTCCCGCCGTACTGCACAGCAGGAAGCCCTGCACGCACTTCTGACTGAACGCCGTCCGGGAGATATCCTTCCGGTGCGTGTGACGCATCTGGAGCCGTTTGGCGCGTTTGTGGACGTCGGCTGCGGCATCGTGTCCCTCATCGGAATAGAAAACCTGTCGGTCAGCCGCATTTTCCATCCGTCTGACCGCGTCAGTGTCGGACAATTGCTGCGCGCTGTGATTTCCGGTATGGATGAAGAAACCGGGCGCATTTCCCTGACACACCGCGAGCTGCTGGGCACCTGGGAGCAGAATGCCGCACAGTTTGCCGCCGGAGAAACCGTCTGCGGCATTGTGCGCAGTGTGGAGGACTATGGTGTTTTCATTGAGCTGACACCCAACCTGTCCGGTCTGGCGGAACAGCGTTTCCCTGTCTCTCCGGGAGAAACAGTATCCTGTTACATCAAATCCATCCTGCCGGAGCGCATGAAAATCAAATTGAATCTCATTGACCGCATCGGGCATATTCCGACCGTCCCGCCTCCCCTGTCATATTATATTGACAGCGGACATCTCGCCTTCTGGCAGTATTCCCCGGAATGCTGCACGACACGCCTGATCCGCACACAGTTTGACCCTGTTGATGAATAAGCGTATAAAGACGCAAAAAATCCCCGTTTCCTTTCGGATTCGGGGATTTCTGTTTGAATAAAGTGGATAATGCGCGTCGGCAAATTATCTCTTGGAGAACTGCGGAGCGCGGCGTGCAGCCTTGAGGCCGTACTTCTTTCTTTCCTTCATTCTCGGGTCACGGGTCAGGAAACCAGCAGCCTTCAGAATCGGACGATACTCCTCAGCGTTTGCCTGGAGCAGTGCACGGGAAATGCCGTGACGGATTGCACCAGCCTGGCCGGTGAAGCCGCCGCCGGTTACGGTGCAGACGATATCAAACTTATCGCCGGTCTTGGTAGCCTCCAGCGGCTGACGAACGATCAGCTTCAGGGTATCCAGACCGAAGTAGTTGTCGAGGGTACGGTTGTTGATGGTGATCTCACCGGTGCCGCCCGGGAAAAGACGAACTCTTGCAACAGAGGACTTTCTTCTGCCGGTGCCGTAGAAATATGCTTTCTTAGGGGTATACATGACTCAAATTTCCTCCTTGTAAGAATTACTTGTCAGCCCAAACGATCGGCTGCTGTGCTGCGTTGTTGTGCTCGCTGCCTGCATAAACCTTCAGGCGGGTAGCAGCCTTACGGCCAATGGAATTCTTCGGGAGCATACCCTTGACAGCCAGCTCCACTGCCAGCTCCGGACGCTCAGCCATGAGGGTCTTGTACTGGGTTTCCTTCAGGCCGCCGATCCAGCCGGAATGTCTGCGGTAATACTTCTGCTCCAGCTTGTTGCCGGTCAGGACAGCCTTGGAAGCGTTGATGACGATTACGAAATCGCCGGTATCTACGTTAGGGGTGAACTCTACCTTATGCTTGCCGCGAAGGAGAGCTGCTACGGTTGCTGCGGTACGGCCGAGCGGCTTGTCTGCTGCGTCGACGATATACCACTTGCGGTCGATATTTTCAGCCTTAGCCATGAAAGTGGACATGATCTAACCTCCGATTATAATTTTATCTGAATGTTTCATTCACGAAGTCATTTTCCCGTCTGTGCAACTTTTTCCTGCACTTTGCGGGTGCTTTAATGTTATACCATATCTTTTTTGCAAAGTCAACACGTTTTTTGATGATTTTAATTTTCTCCGGTGCAAACTCTTGTTTTCTCCTTTATTCTCTTATATTCTCTCGAATACTCAAAACCCAAATTAAAATTTTTCTCTGTACAATATTCCTACCTGTGCGGTATAATAAGCTGAATCTTAATTGACACGATTGATCTGGAGGCTCATCATGCAGAAAATGCTGTCTTATGTCCGCCGTGCGGTGGATCAGTATCATATGATAAACGAAGGCGATACGATTGCTGTCGGCGTATCCGGCGGCAAGGATTCGCTTGTCCTGCTTGCAGCACTGGCCAACCTGCGCCGGTTCTATCCGAACCATTTTACGCTCAAAGCGATCACGCTGGACATGGGCTATGAGGAGATGGATTTTTCCCCGATTGCGCGCCTGTGCGAACAGCTGGAGGTGGAATATATCATTCGTCCGACGGACATCAAAACCATTGTCTTTGATATCCGCAATGAAGAAAATCCATGTTCCCTGTGCGCAAAAATGCGGCGCGGCGCACTCAACGACACCGCCAAGCTGAACGGCTGCAACAAGGTCGCACTGGGGCACCATTATGACGATGTCATTGAAACGCTGATGATGTCACTGCTGTATGAAGGGCGCATCAACTGCTTCCTGCCGCAGACCTATCTCGACCGCAAAGACATCACTGTCATCCGTCCAATGATCTATGCGCCGGAGTCGTATATCAAGTCTCTGGTGCGCCGTCTGGAGCTGCCCGTGGTACATAACCCCTGTCCGGCGGACGGCAACACCAAACGCGAGGAAATCAAGCAGCTCATCCGCTCACTGGAGCACGAAAACCACGGCGTGCGCCAGCGCATCTTCGGCGCGATCCAGCGCTATCCGCTGCGCGGCTGGGAGCTGGATGCAGACAAATAACCATACATACGCAACCAAAAAACGGACTGCCGGTTTGATTCCGACAGTCCGTTTTCTACTTTATTTTATCAATCGCACGCACGGTTTACTGAATGTGTACCGTGTTGATATCAACCAGCTCGCACGACTCAATGCGCGTGTCGCCTTCTAGGCAGCGCAGCAACGCATTTGCGGTGTCAATCGCTGTCAGGCACGGGATTGCATGCTCAACCGTCGAACGGCGGATCTTGACCGCGCCGAGCTCCGGATGACGGCCCTTCACAGAAGTGGTGATAACATAATCAATATCACCCGACTCAATCAGGTCAATCATATTCGGGGACGGCTCATCGACGTTGCGGACAGAGTTGGTCGCAACCATGTGGCGGTTGAGAACGTTTGCCGTGCCGCTGGTCGCATACAGCTCAAAGCCCAGCTCCGCAAAGCGCTCGGCAACCGTCACGATTTCCTGCTTATCCGCATCGCGGACGGAAATCAGAACCTTGCCCTTTTTCTTCATCTCATAGCCTGCACCCATCATGCCCTTGAGCAGTGCCTCGCGGAACGAGGTGGATACGCCCAGAACCTCACCGGTGGACTTCATTTCCGGTCCGAGCTGGGTGTCGAGGTCGCGCAGCTTCTGGAACGAGAAGACAGGAACCTTGACCGCATAATGCTCGCACTCCGGATACAGTCCGGTGCCATAGCCCATGTCGCGCAGCTTCTCGCCGAACATGCAGCGGGTTGCCAGATCGACCATCGGGACACCCGTAATCTTGGAGATATATGGGATGGTACGGGACGAACGCGGGTTGACTTCGATGACATAGACCTCATCGTTGTACAGGACGAACTGGATGTTGACCAGACCCAGAACTGCCAGTTCCTTGGACAACTTCTTGGTGTAGTCGATGATGGTTTCCTTATGCTTTTCTTCAATCGTGATGGACGGATAGACGGAAATGGAGTCACCCGAATGGATGCCGGCGCGCTCCATATGCTCCATGATGCCCGGAATCAGGATGTCCTCGCCGTCACAGATGGCGTCGACTTCAATCTCACGGCCCATCAGGTACTTGTCGACCAGAACCGGATTCTCGATCTTGGTGCGCGTGATAACCTGCATGTATTCGCGGATATCCTCTTCCTTGTAGGCAATTTCCATGCCCTGGCCGCCGAGGACATAGGACGGGCGGACGAGGACCGGATAGCCCAGACGGTCTGCAACTTCGACTGCCTCTTCCTCGGTGAATACCGTGTCGCCCTTGGCGCGCGGAATACCGGTCTTATTCAGAATGACATCGAACTTCTCGCGGTCCTCCGCGGCGTCAATGCTCCATGCCGGGGTGCCCAGAATCGGCACACCGAGCTTTTCCAGATGACCTGCCAGATTGATGGCGGTCTGACCGCCGAACTGGACAATTGCCGCATCCGGCTTCTCCGCATTGACAACGCCCGTGACATCCTCCGGCGTCAGCGGCTCGAAATACAGGCGGTCTGC
The DNA here is from genome assembly GCA_945486175.1 of uncultured Clostridia bacterium. Lineage (GTDB taxonomy): Bacteria > Bacillota > Clostridia > Oscillospirales > Butyricicoccaceae > Butyricicoccus_A. Next base: position 7,808 of record CALYTA010000018.1, read on the forward strand.
CGTGTCGAAGTCGGTGGAAACGGTCTCCGGGTTATTATTGATGATGACGGTCTCACAGCCGAGCTGCTGAAGCGCCCAGACCGAATGAACCGAGCAGTAGTCGAACTCAATGCCCTGGCCGATGCGGATCGGGCCGGAGCCGAGAACCAGAATCTTCTTCCTGCCGTCAGACGGCTTGACTTCGCTCTCTTCGTCGTAGGTGGAGTAGTAATACGGGGTTTCCGCCTCGAACTCTGCCGCACAGGTATCGACGGTCTTGTAGACCGGCATGCGGGTGACCTTCTCGACCGACTTGCCAGACAGGCGCTCAATCACCTTGTCCGTAAAGCCGAATTTCTTTGCCGCGAGGTACAGCTCCGGCGTGATCTCCTCCGCCTGCTCCAGCTTGTGCTCCATGTCGATGATGCGCATAAAGCCATTCAGGAACCAGGTGTCGATCCTGGTGATCTCATGCACCTCATCGATGGTCATAATGCCGCGGCGGAATGCCTCACAGATGGAGAACAGGCGCTCGTAATCGCAGGTCTTGACCTTGGCGATAATATCCTCATCTCTCATCTTCGCAATCAGCGGCATGGACAGCGAGTCGACCTTCATTTCAATCGAACGGACTGCCTTCATCATGGCGCCCTCAAAGCTGTTGGAAATCGCCATGACCTCGCCGGTCGCCTTCATCTGCGTGCCGAGGGTCTTGTCTGCATAGACGAACTTATCAAACGGCCAGCGCGGGAATTTGACAACGCAGTAGTCCAGCGTCGGCTCAAAGCAGGCCGCCGTTTTGCCGGTGACGGCATTGGTCAGCTCATCCAGACCGTAGCCGACCGCGATCTTTGCGGCAATCTTGGCAATCGGATAACCGGTCGCCTTGGATGCCAGCGCGGAGGAACGCGATACACGCGGGTTTACCTCGATGACGGCATATTCAAACGAATCCGGATTGAGTGCAAACTGGACGTTGCAGCCGCCCTCGATGCCCAGCTCCGTGATGATCTTGAGCGCGGAGGTACGCAGCATCTGATACTCGTAATCGCACAGCGTCTGGCTCGGCGCGACAACGACCGAGTCACCGGTGTGGACGCCGACCGGGTCGACGTTTTCCATATTACAAACCGTGATGACATTGCCCTTGCCGTCACGCATGACTTCGTATTCGATTTCCTTCCAGCCCGCGATGCACTTCTCTACGAGGATTTCATCGACACGGGAATACAGGATGCCGGAAGCGGCAATCTCACGCAGCTCATCCCACGTATAGGCGATGCCGCCGCCGGTGCCGCCGAGCGTATACGCCGGACGGATGATGACCGGCAGGCCGATTTCCTTCGTGAAGGCAACCGCATCCTCAACCGTGTGCACGACCTTGGACGCGATGATCGGCTCATTGATCTTCTCCATCGTGTCCTTGAACAGCTGGCGATCCTCCGCCTTGTCGATGGTGGTCGGGTTTGCACCCAGCAGCTTGACGCCATACTCGTCGAGGAAGCCGTTGGCAACCAGCTCCATCGCGATGTTCAGGCCGGTCTGGCCGCCCAGCGTCGGCAGGATGGAGTCCGGACGCTCCTTCTTGATGATTTCCTGTACACACGGGATGGTCATCGGTTCGATATAAACCTTGTCTGCCATCGCCTTGTCAGTCATGATGGTTGCAGGGTTGGAGTTTACCAGAATGACCTCGAGGCCCTCCTCGCGCAGTGCGCGGCAGGCCTGCGTGCCCGCATAGTCGAACTCTGCTGCCTGGCCGATGACAATCGGGCCGGAGCCGAGTACCATTACCTTATGAATATCATTGCGCAGCGGCATTACTGAGCGCCTCCTTTCTTCTCATCCATGAGGGAAACAAACTGGTCGAACAGATACGCAGTATCCTGCGGGCCCGGCTTGACCTCCGGATGATACTGAACGGTGAAAATCGGGGCGTTAATGTGCTCAATGCCTTCACAGGAATTGTCGTTGATGTTGATATGGCTGACGCGGGCAATCTCCGGATTGACAGAGTCGCCCACAACTGCATAGCCGTGGTTCTGGCTGGTGATATACGTGCGGTCCTTCGCCAGATCCTTAACCGGATGGTTGACACCGCGGTGGCCGAACTTCATCTTTCTGGTCTGCGCACCGATGGCGAGCGCCAGCAG
>CALYTA010000019.1 GCA_945486175.1 uncultured Clostridia bacterium
AGAAGTATCTGGCAGGTATGCAGGGCGGCGAGCAGCAGATCAGTGCCCGCGTGTCGTATAATGAGATCGACATGGTGCTGTTTTTCCGCGACCCAAACTCCAATACCGAATACGAGCCTGATCTCCACTCGCTCGTGCGGCTGTGCGATATGCATAATATCCCGATTGCGACGAATGTGGCAACTGCGGAGATGCTGGTTCTCGGTTTGGATCGCGGCGACCTCGACTGGCGCGATATCGTAAACCCCAAGCCGAAGAGATAACCATCACAGATAATCAGGCGGTTTCCAACCGCCTGTTTTTCGTCGCGTCCGTTTTGTTCGCGGCAGAAACATAGAGAGTACTATTGACGAAAGGAATCACCGATTTTATGGCAGAGCTTATCAAGGCCCCCAAGGGCACGAAGGATATCGTGCCGTCTGAGGTATATAAATGGCATTATGTGGAGGGCGTGCTGCGCACGATCGCGATGCAGTACGGCTTCGAGGAGATCCGTTTCCCGAACTTTGAGCACACCGAGCTGTTCAACCGCGGCATCGGCGACACGACCGACGTCGTACAGAAGGAAATGTACACCTTCAACGACAAGGGCGGCCGTTCGGTCACACTGCGCCCGGAGGGCACGGCATCCACAGTCCGCGCATATCTGGAAAATTCCCTGTACGCAAAGGGACTGCCGTTCAAGGGCTATTATATCGTCCCGAATTACCGCTATGAGAACGTTCAGAAGGGCCGCCTGCGCGAGCACCATCAGTTCGGCGTAGAGGTATTCGGCGCACCGACGCCGGCGACCGATGCGGAGATTATTTCTCTTGCAGACACCGCGCTCAAGCGCCTCGGCATTACGGAGGTTGTCGCGCATATCAACTCCATCGGATGTCCGGAGTGCCGCCCGAAGTACTATGCGGCGCTGAAGGAATACCTCGAAGCGCGCAAGGACCAGCTGTGTGAGGACTGCCTCGACCGCCTTGACCGCAACCCGATGCGCATTCTCGACTGCAAGCACGACTCGTGCAAGAAGGTCGCAGAGGGTGCGCCGGTCGCACTGGATTACCTGTGCGACGACTGCCGTGAGCACTTCGAGAAGGTCAAGTCCTATCTCGACGACATGGGAATTAAGTATGAAATCGACACCGGCATTGTCCGCGGCCTGGACTATTATACCAAGACCGTCTTCGAGTTTGTTTCCAGCAACATCGGTGCACAGGGCACAATCTGCGGCGGCGGACGCTATGATGGCCTGATTTCCCAGCTGGGCGGACAGCCGACCCCGGGTATGGGCTTTGGCTGCGGCCTGGAACGCCTGATTATGGTGATGGAAGCGGTCGGCGCACCGTTCCCGGAGCCGCCGAAGGTAGATATCTATCTTGCCCCGCTCGGCGACGCTGCTGACCGTCCGGTCGAAAAGCTGGTTTATGACCTGCGCCAGCTCGGTGTTTCCACGGAGCGAGACCTGGTCGGCCGCGGCCTGCGCGCACAGATGAAGCATGCTGACCGCATCGGCGCACGCTTCTCCGCTGTCATCGGCGAGGGTGAACTGGAAGCAGGCATGCTGAAGGTCAAGAATATGGAGACCGGCGAGCAGACCGAGACCGCACTGGATGCGGAAGCAATCGCCGCTGTGGTCATGGCATAACAAAAGAATTATAAGATAGGGAGCATGGGCAGCCGAATGGCACCGGTGCTCCGGGGAGGTTATTTATGAATACATCCATTCACGGCATGAAGCGCACTGCATGGTGCGGTGAGCTGCGCGCCGCTGACGACGGAAAAGAAGTCATCGTCAACGGCTGGTGCGACCGCACCCGCGACAACGGCGGCGTGCTGTTTCTGCTGCTGCGTGACCGCACCGGCATTGTGCAGTGTACGTTTGACAAGTCGGTCAACGCAGACCTGTTTGATATCGCCTTCGGCGTGCGCACCGAGTATGTGCTCGCGATCAAGGGCAAGGTTGTCCGCCGCGACGAGCGCGCAATCAACAAGAAGATGCCGACCGGCGAGATTGAAATTGTCGTCACCGATATCCGCGTGCTGTCCAAATCCGAGACAACCCCGTTTGAGATTTCCGACGACAAGGAGGTCAACGACCAGCTGCGCCTGAAGTACCGTTACCTCGACCTGCGCCGCCCGTCCATGCAGAACAACCTCGCGCTGCGCCACCGCGTCACGCAGATTGCCCGCAATTACTTCGACGAACAGGGCTTCCTCGAAATCGAAACCCCGATGCTCCAGAAGTCCACGCCGGAAGGCGCACGCGACTATCTGGTCCCGTCCCGCGTGCATCCGGGCAAGTTCTATGCGCTGCCGCAGTCCCCGCAGCAGTACAAGCAGCTGCTGATGCTGTCCGGCGTTGACCGCTATATGCAGATCACCCGCTGCTTCCGCGACGAAGACCTGCGTGCGGACCGCCAGCCGGAATTCACCCAGATCGACCTCGAAATGTCGTTCGTCGAGCAGGACGACGTCATTGCGGTCAATGAAGGCTTCCTCCAGCGCGTATTCAAGGAGGTTCTGGACGTCGATATCCAGCTTCCGCTGCCGCGCATGAAGTGGAAGGATGCCATGGACAAATACGGCTCGGACAAGCCGGATCTGCGCTTTGGCTATGAAATTCAGGACATTTCCGACATCGCAAAGGATTGCTCGTTCAAGGTATTCAGCGGTGCGGTTGAAGCAGGCGGCACGGTTCGCCTGATTAACATCAACGGCGCGGCAGACAAGTTCCCGCGCAAGGAAATCGACAAATTACAGGACTTCGTCAAGACCTACCGTGCCAAGGGCCTGGCATGGATGAAGCTCGCGAATGACGGCAAGATGACCTCCTCGTTTGCCAAGTTCCTCTCTGAAGATGAGGTCGAGGCAATCAAGCAGCGCGCAGGCGCGCAGGACGGCGATATCCTGTTTGTCGTTGCGGACAGCGACTGGCTGACCGCAGTCACTGCACTGGGTGCCCTGCGCTGCGAGCTGGCAAAGCGCCTTGGCGTCATCGACCCGAAGGATTACAAGCTGCTGTGGGTTGTTGAATTCCCGCAGTTCGAGTACAGCGAGGAAGAAGACCGCTATGTCGCCATGCACCATCCGTTCACCGCGCCGATGGATGAAGACCTCGACATCCTCGAAAGTGACCCGGCAAAGGTTCGTGCAAAGGCATATGATATCATCCTGAACGGCTGTGAGCTGGGCGGCGGCTCAATCCGTATCCATTCGACTGAGACGCAGGCACGCATGTTCCGTGCACTCGGCTTCACGGATGCGGATGCGGAGGAGCGCTTCGGCCATCTGCTGACCGCATTCAAGTACGGCGCACCCCCGCATGGCGGCCTTGCATATGGCCTTGACCGCCTGTGCATGCTGCTGGCAGGTCTGGATTCCATCCGCGATGTGATCGCCTTCCCGAAGGTTCAGAATGCTTCCGAGCTGATGACGGCATGCCCGTCTGAGGTCGACCAGAAGCAGCTGGATGAGCTGCACCTGGCTGTTACCGAAGTTGAAAAGTAAAACCTTCAATTGAACAAATGTGATAAAAATTGCCTCTGTTTCTGCGGAAACAGAGGCTTTTTGCCTATTCTGTAACCGAACTGTTGCTAAATTGTTCACGCTTTGTTCATTCCAATTGACAGGTGAATATGATAGAATAGAAAACGTGAAATGATACACTCCGGTGGGTTGCACCGGGTGTATCCCGTTTTTTGCGCAATATTGCGCATATGGCTTTGATTTAGATTTTTTTGTGGAGGAAAACCAAAAGTGCCGAACGAAACAAAACGAGACTTTTGCTGTCTGATTATCAGCGGCTTTGGTGCGGGCTATCAGTCCGGCATCATTCTGCGCGACCATCTGTGTGACAGCGGCATTGATGCATTCCTGACCACGCCTTCCGGAACAGAACCGCTGCGGATGGATCAGGAACACTGGATTCATGGCATCCGCATGGAATATCTTGCCCTGCGCAAGCAGTACCGGCGGATTGCATTGATCGGGCTATCGCTCGGCGGCATGCTGCTGGTTCATCTGCTCGACCTCAGCCCGGCTGCGATTGTGTTTGTCAATGCCCCGGTAGCGCGTCCGCATGGCGGAAAGGAATTGAACCGTATTTTTGACGCTGATCTGAAATCCCGGATGCACGGTGTATTGCAGCAGCCGCGTGGCCGGCATCAGCTGCGCCAGCTGGCAGAGGATACACGGGAGCGCGGCATACAGGGCGTAACCTGTCCGGCGCTGGTCTTGCAGACGCTGGATGACTGCGTTTGCAGCCCGACCAATGCGGATGAGCTGTTCAAGCTGCTGCATATGCCTGATAAAAACATTCGTTTTTATCCTGAGGGCGGACACGATGTGCTCACCAGCCGAGCCGTGCTCGCGGTGTGCAGCGATATTTTCCAGTTCTGCTCGCGCGTGCGTGCAGAAGGACATAAGGTATAACGAAGGAATCTCTCAGGCCGGAACGGCAGGAGGGATTTTTTTGTATTTAAAATAGTCCCCACAACGTCTGCGGCGAAGGGGCAAACGGACGGACTTGTTTTGTCCGTCCTGTTTGCGGTGCGCGGAAGCGCACAGGACGTTTCTTTTGCCGAGCTTTTCTTTCCGTAAAGAAAAGCGGCGTGAAGAAAAGCGGGAAGAATACTGGGCAGGAAAGCCGCATAGGTTGTACCAGATACATCAGACGGCGAGGAGCGGGACATATGTTTATCATAACGGCGAAACTTTCCAAACAGAAGCTGGTGCTGGGTGCAGCGGCCCTGGCGGCAGTTCTGCTTGCAGTCGGTGCAGCGGCAGGACTGGCAGGCGATGTGGCGGCGCTGGGCACACAGGGCGAAGCAGCAGAAGGCTCAGCGGAGCAGACAGAAGAAACAGTATCTACCCTTGCACTGACCAATGAGGAGCGCGTGGCATACCTCAACGCGTGCGGCTGGGAGGTCGATTCGGCTTCCTGTACGATCCGTGAGGTCATTATCCCGGAGGAATTTGACGAAACCTATCAGAAATATGCCGACCTGCAGGCCAGACAAGGCTTTGATATCGAACGGCTGAAAGGCAAACGTGTCAAACAGGTCACTTATACCGTCACCAATTACCCGGATGGAACCGACGTAATTGCAGAACTGCTTGTCTATCGCGGCAATGTTGTCGCAGGGGACATTTCTTCGATGAAAACCGACGGCGGTTTCACACGCGGACTGATGGACCATCCGGAAACAGATACAGATTCCACAAATACGACGAACAAAACCGACGGAAGTTGACGGCGAAATTACCACACATTTGCTACTTTTCACTACAAAGCAGGCGAAAATTATCGCCTGCTTTTGTAATTTTGCAAATGGCTCTTGTACAAATGTCACAAAAGTGTTACAATGATGGAAAACTGTAATGGGAGGCGCTGACATGCCGGTTCAACGCATTGACAGGCTTCTGACCAACATGGGACTGTGCTCCCGGAAGGAGGCAGCAGTTGCAGCGAAACGCGGTCTGGTCACCGTGGACGGCGAAATATGCCGCGATGTGTCGCGTAAAATTGACCCGGACAAATGCCGGATTACCTTTCGCGGCGAACCGGTCGGCTATGAGGCGTACGTCTGCCTCATGATGTACAAGCCGCTCGGCGTGCTGTCTGCCACCGAAGACAGGGAGCAGAAAACCGTCCTCGACCTTCTGCCGGAACCATATCGCGCGCGCGGTGTGTTTCCCGTGGGACGGCTGGACAAGGACACCTCCGGGCTGCTGCTGCTGACCGATGACGGCGCGCTCGGACATGCGCTCACCTCGCCCCGCCGGCAGGTGGAAAAAGTCTATGAAGCCGAAGCGGACGGTGAACTGGGACAGGCGGATATCGACGCGTTTGCGGCCGGACTTGCGCTGCGCGACGGTACGGTCTGCCGTCCGGCAAAGCTGGAAATCCATGCGGTGCGCGAAGGGCATTCCTTCGTCACGGTCACTGTATGCGAAGGAAAATATCATCAGGTGCGGCGTATGCTCGCCGCACGCGGCGCGCCTGTGCTGACGCTCAAGCGAGTTGCAGAAGGGCCGCTTTCACTCGATCCTGCGCTGGAGCCCGGGCAGTGGCGGCCGCTCAGACAGGACGAGATCGGTCTGCTGCGTACCGTTTTCGACTGAAAAGCAGGTAAATTTTTCCCTGTGGGTTACATAGGGGAAAATTCACAAAGAAACGCAAAAAAATTTGTACAAATTTCTGTCGATTTGTGTTATAATGGAAGAAATCAACAGCATGACGACAGAGTGATTGGTAATGTTTCTGCTCCGTGTGCGGACTGGAAGGCGCGGACAGATGACTGATAAGTAAAGAAGGGTGAAGGAAAGATGGCATCAAGAATGTTTCAATCGATTATTTTGCAGATGAAGGAAGCGGTTGACCGTACCATCGGCATCATCAACGCCAGCGGCGCAGTTGTTGCCTGTACCGATCTCAAGCGCATCGGCGAAATGCGGGAGGACGCAGCGGCAGAGCTGTCCTATGTGGGCGACATGATCCGCTTTGGCGGCTATACCTACCGCCCGGTTGCCGACCGCACCACCCGTTTTGAATATGCGGTTTTTGTACACGGCGAGGACGAAAATGCCCGCAGCATCTGCGCAATGGCGACCATCGCAATCAGCAATATCAAAACGCTGTACGATGAAAAGCATGACAAGGCAACTTTCGTTAAAAATATCATCATGGACAACATCCTGCCGGGTGATATCTATATCAAATCGCGCGAGCTGCATTTTGAAGGCGATACCCCGCGCGCAGTCTTCCTGATCCGCCAGGAAGAGCATGCAGATGTAGCCGCACTCGACGTCATCCAGGGCCTGTTCCCGGACAAGCAGAAGGACTTCGTACTGCACATCAATGAAACTGACATCGTTCTCGTCAAGGAAGTCAAGGCGACCACCGACGTCAAGGAGCTGTATAAAATTGCAAAGGGCGTAGAAGAAACTCTGGAGAATGAAATCCAGATCAAATGTCTCATCGGTATCGGTACCGTATCCACACAGCTCAAGGACATCGCAAAGTCGTACAAGGAAGCACAGGTTGCACTCGAGGTCGGCATGGTCTTTGAGGACGAAAAAACCATCGTCAATTATGAAAACCTCGGTCTTGGCCGCCTGATTTACCAGCTGCCGACGACGCTGTGTGAGATGTTCCTCAGCGAAATCTTTAAGAAGGGATCAATTGATGCCCTCGATCAGGAAACCCTGTTCACCATCCAGAAATTCTTTGAAAACAACCTGAATGTATCCGAGACATCGCGCAAGCTGTTCGTGCACAGAAATACGCTGGTCTACCGTCTGGAGAAGATCAAGAAGCTGACCGGCCTCGACCTGCGCGAATTTGACCATGCCATCGTCTTTAAGGTCGCTCTCATGGTGCGCAAGTATCTGGCTTCGCGCGAAGCGGGACGCATTCAGCCGTAACCACAGGAGTTGGTCGTATTGATGAAACCCACAACCGCAAAACGGATCGTCGCCATCGTCGCACTTGTACTGGCATTGCTGATGCTGCTCAGCTCGCTGTCTGTGCTTCTGTGACGAAATCCCGATCTTTTTGTGAACACGGAAAAAAACAGTTGCCGCAGGCTTTGTCCTGCGGTATTCTTTTTGTAGTGCGGTTCGGCGGCACAGACGCGCCGGACAGGAAGGAGCAGGTTATGAAACATACGGTATCCCTGCAGCGCGCGGTCGCTGTGGGTGCGCTGGCGGCTGTGACATGCAGCCTTGTGACCGGAATGGCAGTGTATGGTGCCACGCATCCGAGCGGCGAGCTGGCAGAAATCTATCAGGCGCTGGAAGAAGTACAGGAAATTGTGGACAGCCAGTTTGTCGGCGAATACGACATGGGCGAGGTGCGCGATTATGTGCTGACCGGTTATGCGGAAGGTCTGGGCGACCGCTGGACAAGCTATATGACAGAGGAATATTATCAGAGCTATCTGGATTCGGCAGCGGAGAGCACAGTCGGTATCGGTGTGACCGTCAGTGCGAAGACACGGGACGATGAGAGCACTGTCCTGCGCGTGGAATCGGTCGCGCACGGCTCGCCTGCGGAAGAAGCGGGCATCGGGGCATATGACGAGATTACCGCCGTGGACGGAAAGACCGTCGACGAGCTCGGCGGCTATGAGGACGCAGTGGATGCCATCCTCGGTGAGGAGGGCAAGCGTGTCACGCTGACCATACAGAGCTATGCAACCGGAAATAGTACGGATATTGCCGTGACGCGGCAGGAATATGAGCAGATTCATGTCACAGCACGTATGCTGGAGGACAACATCGGGTATATCAGTATTGACCGCTTCACCGACCGGACGGATGAACAGTTCCTTGACGCGCTGGAGGAGATGCAGGAAGCGGGCGCAGAGAGCCTGATTTTTGATCTGCGCAACAATCCAGGCGGACAGCTGGCAGCGCTGGTCAATTCGCTCGACCCGCTGCTGCCGGAGGGCGATATCATCTCGCTCAAAAACAAAGAAGGCAAAACCGAAACCTATACGTCTGATGCCGATGAGCTGAAGCTGCCGATGGCAGTCATCGTCAATGAGGATTCGTACAGCGCGGCGGAGTTTTTCGCAGCGGCATTGCAGGAATACGGCAAGGCAACAGTCATCGGTGAAAAGACCTGCGGCAAGGGCTATTCGCAGCAGGGCTTCCCGCTTTCGGGCGGCGGCTGCCTGAATATCTCGACCAACTGCTATTACACGCCGAAGGGCGAAAGCCTGATCGGCAAGGGGGTCACGCCGGATGTCGAGATCAGCCTGAGTGATGACAAGACGGAGCGGTTCTATGTGCTTGAGGACAGCGAGGATGACCAGCTTCAGGCGGCAATTGGCGCGGTCAAATCGTGAGAAAATTCATGAGGTGCGCAAAACTCGTGCTTGACATCACAGAAACGGGTTTATATAATGGGATGTAACATAGCTTAGGTGCTAAAATTTGTAATATATTGTGAGGAATCGGCCATGAAGCAAGAGTTCAAGCTGACACAGGAGAATCTGGATAAGCTCAAGGACGAGCTGGAATATTTAAAAACCGTCCGCATGCAGGAAGTTGCGGAGCAGATCAAGGAAGCACGTTCCTTCGGCGACCTGTCGGAGAACGCCGAGTACGATGAGGCGAAAAATGAGCAGGGCAAGGTAGCTTCCCGTATCGCGGAGCTGGAAACCATCATCGCCAATGCTGTCATCATCTCCGAGGACATGTATGCGAAGGATGAGGTTTCCCCGGGCTGCCGCTTCAAGGTACTTGATCTGGAATTTGATGAAGAAGAGGAATACCACTTCGTCGGTTCGCAGGAAGCTGACCCGATGGACGGCAAAATTTCCGATGAATCCCCGTTCGGCAAGGCAGTTCTCGGCCATAAGGTGGGCGATGTTGTCAACGTAGAAGCGCCGAATGATACCACCGTCCAGTTCAAGATTACGGAAATCATCAAGTAACACTGACACGAAGAAAAGGCTGTTCGCCTGTCCGGAACCGGAGGGCGGACAGTCCTTTTGCACTGCAAAATAGAGGAGGAAAAACATGGAAGAGAACCTGACCGCTGAGCAGCAGGCACCGGAGCAGGGCAAGAAGTTCAATAAGCCGGTTCGTTCGGAATCGGAAGAACATGACATCCGCACGGCAAAGCTGGCGGCAATGCAGGAGGCGGGCGAAGACCCGTTCCAGCGCGTCCGTTTTGACCGCACCAACTATACCACCGACATCACCGAAAATTTTGACGAGATGGAGGGTAAGATTGTCCGTCTGGCAGGCCGTATGATGAGCAAGCGCATCATGGGCAAGCTGAC
>CALYTA010000020.1 GCA_945486175.1 uncultured Clostridia bacterium
TCTCATGATAATATAGAAGGAGAACGCAACCGCCTACCGTTTTTCGTGGTATGTCTCTGATGGTATGATAGCAAATATATTACAGCAGGTCAAGAAAGCCCGGTTATAAAATCGGGCTTTTGTTATGCAAAAAAGGCTCTGTCTCCTGGTTTAACCACCAGAGACAGAGCCGAATTATTTATCTGTGCAGAACCTTTCTGTGCAGGAACTTTCCCACGACATCGTTAAACTCATCAAAATTATCCGCATTGGCATTGTGTGCCGCCGCAGAAATCACATGCATCGGATAGCCGCTCTGCTCCGACCATTTGCGGCAGTATTCCGCAAATTTTCCCTCGTAGTCCAGTGCACCGACAACCAGCAGCACCGGACAGGTAAAATCGACCGCTTCTTTGCGCGCAAACCGGTCCGCAAAACTCTCTCTGAATACATGGACAATCTCACGCTTCGGCATCTGCTCGATCATGGCGAGTGCATTGTGGTAGCCATAGTTCGACTGGCCGCGCGCACGTGCCAGACTGGTATGCAGCAGGCGCTCCGGCAACCGTTTGACTGACATCGGCACACGGCGCATCTGACGCATCTCTGCAGCCGAATAAAACCGGTCGCCAAACGGCATGACACCGACGCCGACAAAGGCCTGCACCTTTTCCGGATGCTGAGCCGTATATTCCTGACAGACATAGCCGCCAATGCCGACACCCACCAGAATCACTTGCGTCAGCTTTTCCCGCTGCAAAATCGCTTCCAGCTCCTCCGCTGCATGCGCATACGAGAAATCATGATAGGCACGTGATCTGCCGTGCAGCGGCAGATCCCATGTCAGAACGGTATAATCGCGCCCAAAATATGGCACCTGCTTGTCAAATGCATGGTGGTTTACCGCAATGCCGTGCGTAAATACAATACACGGCGCATCCGGGTTCGCATTTCGCTCCACCCAATAATATGTCGCTCCGCGCGGCGAAGATATCAGCTTTCCGACCACTGCCATTCCTCCTGTTCCCAGTTTCCTGTCATGTATTCCCTCAGCTTCTGCACGCCGTCGCCGCGGACAGCCGAGCAGTGCAAAATTTCCGCATGTGGGTTCAACGCATACACATCCTGTGCAAAACGCACCGGATCGAAATCGGTATATGGCAGCAAATCCATCTTATTCAGCACCACAAAATCCGATGTCTGAAAGATCAGCGGATACTTGCGGGGTTTGTCATTTCCTTCCGTCACACTGATGACTGCAATGCGCTTGTGCTCGCCGAGCGCAAATTCCGCTGTACAGACCAGATTGCCGACATTGTCGATGACAATTGTCGTAATCCCGTCCAGATTCAACTGAGCAAGCGCAGCTTCAATTGCATCCGCCTCCAGATGGCAGGCGCCCTGCGTATTGAGCTGCACTGCCTGTGCTCCGCAGGCGCGCACGCGCTGCGTGTCCTCATCGGTGAACAGATCACCTTCAATGACCGCAATGTGCTGCGCATCCTCCCTGAGAAGCTGTTCCAGCAGCGTTGTCTTGCCTGAACCGGGCGTGCCGAGAAGATTGAACATGCGGATGCCATGCGCGTCCAGCTGCTGCCGCACGCGCTGCGCAATGCTGTCGTTGCGCGCATACACCGATTCATTCAGTTCCACTTGTTTCAAGCCATCAATCCCCCTCTATTGCACGGACAAATTCCTGCCGTGGACCTGTAATCGTGTCATCCGGTTCGATTGTCAGAACAGCATGTTCTGCCCGTGTGTTCTGCTTTGCAATTTCAAAAAAGAACTGCAATTGTGCCGGATTAACGCACGACTGTGTACCGACAGCGAGCGTGATGCCGGTGATGTCACGGATATCATTCTGCCGTGCGGCACGCTCCGCAATCAGCAGAATTTCCCGGCAGACCGCGCCCTCATGCATGGGTACGCCTCTTTGTCCGGACAAACACCTGACGCTCATTTCTGCGCAGCACGCGCACCGGAAACGGGCACTGTACCACGCACTGCCCGCAGCCGATGCAGTTTTCCGGCAAAAACCGCAGCTTCTTCTGTTTTTTGTCATACCAGGTTGCCTCAGTCGGACAGTATTTGCCGCACTTGCCACAGCCGACGCAGGCGCTTTCATCCACAATTTCCGGCATGAAGTATGACTTCGCCAGAATCTGGGACAGTGAACCGCTTCGATATCCGTGATAAAGGAAGCAGCAGTCCACACAGCAGTTGCAGATGGCAATTTCCTCCTGCTCGGTGTCCATGCCATAGTGGTAAATCGTGTGGATACAGCCCTTCTGTTCAAAATCCGCAATCATGCGCTCAGCTTCCTCCAGGCTGATTTTGCGGCCAATGCCGCTCTCCGCAACCTGTTCGCTGAGCGCGCCGACCATCATGCAGCCCTCAAGCGGGAGGTCAAATGAGCAGCCCTCCCCCTTTACGCGCCGCAGCGTGCGGCAGAAACAGTTCATCACCGCCAGCTGGTCCGCATGGCGTTCGAGCATCGGGATGATTTCTCCCGCCGTCGTGACCGCCTGTTCCGCTGTAATCGGTTCATTGAGCGCGACGCTCTTTTTGCCTCGCGAAACCGTGACCGACATGCGCGCCGGCTGCCGTTGTACATTCCGGCTGTTGACATGGTTCATATACAGGCGCACCGGCGGGATATTGAGCCGCAGCATCCAGTCCTCAAACGCCGCAAATTCCTGCATCATGCGCCTGCGCGCCGGGTCGTCAAGCGAACCACCGCCATAGACCTCAATCCAGCCCGGGAAAATCGGCGCAAGCTCATATGCCCCGTCCCGCTTCCACAGCAGGCTCTTGCGCAGAAGCTCCGCAAAAAATGTGTCAAACTGCTGCGGCTTTCCGTACAGTTCACACAGCTGCTCCCGTGTCATCTGCCGTGCTCCCACAGCAAGGAGAAAATCTGCTTCCTCCTCGCTCATGACAATGCGGAAGCAGTTTTTCACTGACTGCACCAGTGGAATGGTGAACTGCGATTTCGCGTTCATCTGTGCGCCGAGCTGTTTGATTTTTTCGTCCGAAAGGGTCATGCCTGCAACTGTCCCGGCAGTCTGCGTGCGCGGAACTGCTCGATCATGTAATGTGTCAGGTCGAGCGGGTCTTCCTCATATGCCGGCGGGATTTCATCCGGTGTAAACCAGCCCGCTTCCTTCAGCTCGTCCTCCTGGAGCGTGATTTTGTCGCTGCCATCCAGCTCTGCCCAGTATCCGATCATCTGTGCGCCGGAGAAGCCCCACGGCTGGTTGCCATAGTATTGCAGATTCTTGATTTTCAGGCCGGTTTCCTCAAGCACCTCGCGGTGCACCGTTTCCTCCATCGTCTCACCTACGCTCATATAGCCGGAAACCAGTGCATAGACCGGGTTTTTATAGACCGAAGAACGGGTCAGCAACAGGCGGTCACCATTGCGCACGCCGACAATAACTGCCGGGCACACGGTCGGATAGGTGACGGAATGACAGTTCTCATTGGTGCAGCGCATTGCCAGCTCTTTTCCGTCCGGGCGCATCGGAGCACCGCACACGCCGCAAAAGCGGTGGGTCTGGAACCACTGGTACAGATGAAGGCCGGTAACTGCCGCAAGGCGCAGCCAGCGCGGTTCAACTGCACGCAGGCAGCGCGAAATATCCTTTTTCAGCTGGCTGCGGATAGCCTCCGGCAGATCGAGCACGGTGAAAAACTGGATGCCGTCCACCTCCAGCATATGTACCAGCAGGTCATCCGAGCCGCCCAGTGCGCACCAGTCGCGATAGGTCGGCAGTGTGCCGGTCTCCGGCAGTAAAAATACATCCGTGCGCTCAAACAGCAGCACAAAATCGGTTGCCTTCGGTTTCGGCTTTGCAAATTCGGTGCTGAGCATATGCTGTCCAATTTCCTGAATCATAGGTATCCTCCCAATCCATCCCGCAGGATGAATATCTTTTTATTTCATTGCGGTCAGATTATGCATTTCTTCCGCTTCTTTTATTATACGTTCTGTCGTGTAAAATGCAAGCATTTCTGATGGCTCCGAGTTGAAGGACGCAAAATATTTCAGTATAATAACTATGGTATTGATTGGAGGGAATCACAGATGAAACCATCCTTATGTCATCTCGCGCCGCTGCGCGCAGAAATTGTCTCCACCGCACAGCGTGCATATCATTCCGGCCTGATGGCGGGAACCAGCGGCAATCTGAGCTGCTATGACCCGGAGAGCGGCTGCATGGCAATCACACCGAGCGGCATGGATTATTCCGTCATGACACCGGAGGATATCGTTCTGATGCAGCTCGACGGCACCGTGCTGGACGGAGGCAAACCGTCGTCCGAATGGAAAATGCACGCAGAGATTTATAACAATCTGCCGGAGGTGCGCGCGGTTGTGCACACACATTCTCCTAACGCTACCGCCTATGCCGTGCTGCGCCGGGAAATCCCGTGCGTGCTCGTCGAAATGCTGCTGTTTCTCGGCGGCAGCATTGAGGTTGCAGCGTATGCCGCACAGGGCTCCGCTGCCGTCGGCACGAACTGCCTGCCCATCCTGTGCCGCAAGCCCGCCTGCCTGCTCGCCAACCACGGCGTTGTGACGACAGGAACCACGCTCGAACAGGCGTATAGCAACAGCATATATGTCGAGGATTCTGCCAAAATCGTCCGGCTCGCCATGAGCACGGGCAGCCCGATTCCGGCGATTATCGATGAGGAAGGAAGTAAACCATATCATGAATGAATACCTGTCCGACCATGTCCATCTGAATGACGACGGCACAGCTGTTGTCATCCTCGACCAGACACAGCTCCCCTGCCGCACGGAATATCTGACGCTGCGCACAGCACAGGAGATGTTCGACGCCATCCGGCTTTTACAGGTGCGCGGTGCGCCCGCCATCGGTATCTGTGCGGCATATGACCTGTATGTGCTCGCACAACAGGTTTCAGCCGATACACCGGAGGAGTTTCTCGCACAGCTCCGGCAGCAGGCGGATTATCTCGCGTCCTCCCGTCCGACAGCAGTTAATCTGAGCTGGGCGCTGAACCGTATGCTGAACACTGCTGCCACACAGACATCCATTGCGGACATGCTGTCCGCAATGCACCGCGAATGCATCGCCATCCACGAGGAGGACATCGCGATGTGCCGCGCCATCTCGGAATACGGCCTGACGCTCATCAGGGACGGGGACGGCATCCTGACGCACTGCAATGCGGGCCCGCTCGCCACCTCGCGCTACGGCACCGCACTCGGCCCGCTGTTTCTCGGCAAGGAGCGCGGCATGAATTTCCATGTATTTTCCGACGAAACCCGCCCTCTGCTCCAGGGCGCGCGGCTGACCTCCTATGAACTCAGCCGCGCAGGCATCGATGTCACCCTGATCTGTGACAACATGGCCAGCCTGGTCATGAAAAACGGCTGGGTACAGGCGTGCTTTGTCGGCTGTGACCGCGTCGCGGCGAACGGCGACACAGCAAACAAAATCGGCACCTCCGGCGTCGCCATCCTTGCAAAGCATTATGGCATCCCATTTTATGTGCTCGGCCCGACATCCACCATCGATCTGTCCTGCGCGACCGGTGCGGATATCCCGATTGAACAGCGTGACCCGGATGAAATCAAACAGAAATTCTATGCCGAACCGATGGCGCTGCCGGAGGTCAAGTGCTACAATCCCGCCTTTGATGTAACGGATCATACGCTCGTTTCCGGCATTGTAACGGAGAAAGGGATCTGCCTGCCGCCGTTCACGGAAAGCCTGCCCAAACTGTTTGAGGGAACGGACTGCGGTTCGTTGGAAATCGGGCGCGGATGACGTTTGACAAAGCGCCGCTTATCGCGGTACTATATCAACAGCGGAGACGCTATATCAACGCAGAAATCTGAAAGAATGAGGGAGCAGCTATGGGAAAATATGTTTTGAACGCAACGAAAACCGGTTACACGTTCCATCTCAAAGCCGGAAACGGCGAAACCATCCTGACCTCCGAAGTTTATTCGACGAAGGATGCCTGTGAAAACGGGATCGAATCCGTGCGAAAGAACGCACCCGCCGCGAACATCGAAGACCAGACGATCGCTGGTTACGAGGAGCAGAAGCATCCGAAGTTTGAGATCTACGAGGACAAGGGCGGAAAAACGCGGTTCCGTCTTGTCGCGCGCAACGGACAGAATATCGGCGCATCCGAAGCATACAATTCAAAGCAGAGCTGCAAGAACGGTATTGATTCCGTCGTGCGCAATGCGGATTCTCCTGTCGTTGAGCAGGAGGCATGACGTGAATGCCGCGCTGCCCCGCACGGATGGCAGCGAAGCGATTCCCCGGGTCTTTTGAAAGATCCGGGGCCTTTTTTTGTTCTTTTGCGGTTCGACACACAGCGCCGGATTCTGCGGCTATCATGAGAGTGAAGCAGCAGGACAAGGAGTGGGACGCGTGCAAAGCAGGGATCGGAGATCGTTTGCGCGGCATTGCCGGACGGCGGCGGCACTGGCCTGCGCATGGCTGTGCCTTTGCGGTGGACAGGCGCGGGGATATGCAAAAGAGCAGATAGAGGAAACGCTTCCGCCTGCATACGGCGCGGCGGAGGGATACAGCCTGTATCTCGGGGAAAGCGCGCCGTATTATCGGTTGAGCCCGCACCGCGCAGTGTGGAAAGACGCGGCGAGCGAACGCGAGAGCGGCCGCATACCGGCATTGTATGCGCTGATCGATCTGGAAGCGCAGCAGGGCAGCACATGGCGGCCGTCGCCGGATACGGCATGGACATTAGAAACACCGGGCAGCTTTCGCGCTGCATACAGCTTTTCGCTCACGGGTGAGACGCGGACAAAGACCCGTTACCGGCAGAGAAGCCTTGCCTGCACCGATTGTCGGGATGGGGATGCTGCAGGCCGGGTGCGTGCCATCCTGCAATGCGCGTATCCGTTTGTCTCCGCGGAGAAGATGTTGGAGCAGCTTGTGGAAGCGGGCGTACTTTTATCGAGGGACGGGGTCGTCAGCGCCCCGATCAATTTTCAAAACGACCTTGCAGAGCGGACGGTCGGCGAAAGCGAATTGCTTTCCGCCGTACAGGCGGCGCTTTGGTCTGCGTCGAACAGTGAGGGCGCGGCAGTTTGTGCGCCATATGGGCAGACGAAGCCTGTAAACGCACAGCGAACGATCCGACCGGATACAGGCGAAGTGCGCACGGCCGACGACGCGCGTGTACGGGCGAATATCGAAGCAGTGTATGCATACCTTTGTTCCCTGCCAGGCATACCGGAACAGAAACGTCTGCTGTCCGATCTGACGCTTGCGGCATACTGGAGCGGGACAAAGAATGAAAAAGCGCTGACGATCCGGTTTCGGTTGAATGCGGAACCGGATGCGTCGGATACGGTTTTTCTGCGGCTTGGCGAGGCAAGGTATGCGATCGGAAGAGAGCACAGCGGACTGCCGCTTCTATTGCCGGATACAGACGGCTGCTATACGCTGCTGCTTTCCAATGTGCAGCGTAAGGGAACGCTTTCACTTGAGATCTGCGGTGTACAGCAGATGCGGCAGACCGCCGTTGTTTATGAGCCGCAGGATGCGGCGGCACAGCCGCTGATCGGTGTGACTTCAGGAAACGTACAGGTTGCGATCCGACGCGAAATAGCGCTGGAGAAAGAAACACGGGTGGCGCTGCGCTGCTTTGCCGAACTCGGAACGGAACGTGCAAGGCTTTCGATCAACGGCGGAAGGTTTTCCTTGCTGCTTGTCGGGAAAGACGGAGACGAGGTCAGAGTCACGGACAATCTGCAAGCCGAAAGCGACGGTGTTGTTCGCCAAAATGGTCTGCTCCTGCCGCAAGAGGGGGAACGGTATGTGCTGGACGAGGCGGAACCGCCTGCAGGATTCGTCCGTGCGCAGCAGGACCACCGCATCGCGCTTGAGAATGGAAAGTCGGATCGGCTATTATACCGGCCCGCAGCGGATGGCGGCGCTGTCCTGCGGCTTGCGGATGCGGATGGAAAAGGTGAAACGCTGTCCGATGTCGGCTTTGCCCTGTACCGGCGTGTTGCCGGCACGGAAGGCCTGTATCTCGGTACATATACCACGGGACAGGACGGGAGCATCAATGTAAACGGTCTGCCTGCGGGCGTTTATTGGTTCACAGAGATCGATCCGCCCGCGGGGTACGTTGCGGAAGAACGGACGGAGTATGCTTTTTCGATTGGCGAAAACGGCGGGACGTCAGAGATCTGGGCTGCCAATCGCTCGCGCTGTTCGGTGGAGGGCCGCGTACGGTTTGACGGGGAAAAGCAGGAGACGCCGCCCGTCACGATTCAGCTGTATTGCAACGGACAACTGCAAGCCGAACAGCGCGCAGATAAAGAAACGCATTGGACGTATTGTTTTTCCGATCTCCCGCTCATCGATTCCGAGGGAAACCGCAACCGCTATGAAGCGCGTCAGAGCCCGCTGCCGGGGTATCGCACAGAGCAGAAGGACGGCGATTTCCTGAATATAAAACGGACGGAGGACAAACAGCTCAAAATCGTTGATGACCGCGGGATACCGGTCGCGGGCGCGGTGTTTTCCCTGCGGAGAGCTGCGGACGGCAGCCATGTGACAACGAGCGCCTCGGATGTAGCCGGCGTTTTGCACCTGTTCGGCTTGACCGTAGGCGATTATACACTTGCCAATCGGCGTGCCCCGTCCGGCATACGCGCGTACGTGGGGTACATGACGCTGTCGATCCGGGACCCCAATACCGCCTGCGGGGAAACGGAGCCGCTGCAGCTGTTCCTCAGAGACGATGACGGTGAGTCGGTATCGGAGGAAAAGATCGTGCTGCGGCGAAGCGCGCTGCCGAAAACGCCTCTCTTTACAGCATTGACGCTGACTGCCGCCGCGTTTCCTGCCGTGCTTTTTGCGATCCTGATCTGCCGCGTGATCAAACGCAGAAAAGCGTCCGTCGGAGAGATCCAGCACAGTTCAGGCGCAAGGATCGTCCGTTTCCCGTCCAAACGCCGCTGACAAGGTATATAGATATGGAAAAGCAGGCCGACAAGACCTCCGCACGGGATCTGTACTATGAAAGCCGGGACTTTACAGCCCCATCTCTTCCTTGAGCTTTGCAAGCGCGTCGTCCACGGAAGGCGCGTTTTCTTTTGCATATTTTTCTTCGAGTTTCAGCGCCTCATCCACGGAGAAATTGTTCAGCTCGCTCATTGCGTTGGCTTCGTCGAGCATTGCGTTGGCTTTCTCTTCCATGCGTTCAAACGCACCCATCGCACCGCTGACCTTTTCCGAAGCGGAACTGAGCTCGTTGATCTTTTCCTGCGTTTTTGCGACCGTGACCTTGGCCTTGATGCTTTGACGGCGGCTCTTGAGCGTTTCGATGTCGCGGGCGAGCTTGTCATGCATCTCACGCATACGAACGGCGTTTTCATGCGCAGCTGCATAGGCGGTCTTGAGCCCGGCGCCGGCGGCCTCCAGTTCCTGCTTACGGGCGAGGAACACTCGTGCGTCCGTCTCGTTGCCCGCCTGCAACGCCTTGCGTGCAAGCGCGTCGTATTTGTCGACCTGCGCCTGGTTTTCGTCGGCAAGACGCATGGTGCGGGTCTCTTCCGCCATGACGCTTGCGGTCTCGCGTTTTACCTCGGCGAGATCGTCGGTCATCTCACGAAGATACTGGTCGATCGTCTTCGCCGGATCCTCCGCCTTGTCGAGCAGAGCGGTGATGTTTGCCTTAATGATGTCGTTGAATCTGGATAGAGTGCTCA
>CALYTA010000021.1 GCA_945486175.1 uncultured Clostridia bacterium
ATGGATCTGTATTTTGAATCCGCGGGCACGATTCTGACGCTGATTACGGTCGGCAAATATCTCGAAGTGCGCGCGCGCAGCAAGACCGGTTCAGCGATTGAATCGCTCATGAAGCTCGCGCCGCAGACGGCGCTGGTCGAGCGCGACGGCAGGCAGGTCGAGGTCGGCGTGGAGGAGCTGCATCCGGGCGATGTTGTCATTCTGCGTCCGGGTGACCGTGTCCCGGTGGACGGTATCGTCGAAGAGGGCAGCTCGAGCGTGGATGAATCCGCGATCACGGGTGAATCCATTCCGGTGGAAAAGACCGTCGGCAGCCAGGTTGTGACGGCGACGGTCAACGGCAAGGGCTTTTTGAAGATTCGTGCCCAGCGCGTCGGTGCGGACACCACGCTGTCGCAGATCATCCGCCTGGTCGAGGAAGCAGCGGCATCCAAGGCACCGATTGCGCGGCTGGCGGACCGCATTGCGGGCGTGTTTGTCCCGACGGTTATGCTGATTGCACTCGCAGCGGCAGTCATCTGGCTGCTGTGCGGCGCGACAGCGGAGTTTGCGCTGTCCATCGGCATTTCGGTGCTGGTTGTCAGCTGCCCGTGTTCGCTCGGCCTTGCAACACCGGTCGCCATCATGGTCGGCACGGGCAAGGGCGCAGAAAACGGCATCCTGTTCCGTTCGGCGCAGGCGCTGGAAGAACTGCACAGCATTGACACGGTTGTACTGGATAAGACCGGCACCATCACCGAGGGCCGCCCGTGTGTGACCGATGTGCTGCTCACGGGACTGGTGACGGAGGATATGCTGGTACGCATTGCAGCTTCGGTCGAGGCATACAGTGAACACCCGCTTGCAGAGGCAGTCGTGCGCTATGCTGAAGAAAAGAACATCCAGCCGGAAAAGGTCACCGCATTTGAGCCGATTTTCGGACGCGGCGTCGCGGCGACGATGGGAATGCACCGGTATCTGGCGGGCAATGCCGCGCTGATGGAGGAAAACAGCATTGATCTCTCCGGCGTGGCTTCAGAGGTGGATGCATTGACGCATGGCGGCAAGACGCCGCTGTACTTTGCGCGGGAGGACGGCCTGCTCGGCGTGCTGGCGGCGATGGATACCGTCAAGCCGTCGAGTGCCGAGGCAATCCGCATGCTGCGCGGCCTCGGACTGGAGGTGCGCATGCTGACGGGTGACAACCGCGTGACGGCAGCTGCCATCCAGCGGCAGCTCGGCATTGATACGGTAGAAGCCGAAGTCCTGCCGCAGGACAAGCAGGCACACATTGCCGCGCTGCAAAGCGGAGGCAAAAAAGTCGCCATGGTCGGCGACGGCGTCAACGACGCGCCTGCACTCGCACGCGCGGATGTCGGCATTGCCATCGGTGCAGGCACAGACGTTGCAATTGACAGTGCGGGCGTCATCCTGATGCGCAGCGACCTGCGCGATGTAGCGGATGCGGTCCGCCTGTCGCGCGCTGTTCTGCGCAACATCAAACAGAACCTGTTCTGGGCATTTTTCTACAATTCGGTCGGCATTCCGCTGGCGGCAGGCATCTTTTATGCGGCGCTCGGCTGGCGGCTGACGCCGATGTTTGCGGCGGCGGCAATGAGCCTGTCCAGTGTGTGTGTTGTCACCAATGCGCTCCGCCTGCGCGGCTTCCGCCCGCTGGCGCGCGCACAGCAGGAAAATGCCGGTTCAGAACCAAAAATAACAGAAACACAGATCGAAGAAACGACAGCGGAGAAAGGAAATCAGACAATGAAAGCAACAATGAAAATTGACGGTATGATGTGCATGCACTGCGTCGGACGCGTCAGCGACGCGCTCAATGCACTGGACGGCGTTTCGGCAGAGGTTGTGCTGGATGACAATGCGGCATATCTGGAGCTTTCGGGCGACTGCGATGCGGCACTTGCGGCAGCACAGAAGGCAGTTACCGACGCGGGATATACGGTAACCGGAACGGAGCGCGGATGAGATGCGTGCGGACAAGGAAAAGGTCAGCCGCCTGCTGCGCACGGCACGCGGGCAGATCGATGGCATTCTGCGCATGATCGATGAGGATGCCTACTGCATGGATATTTCCAATCAGGTCATGGCAGCGCAGTCGGTGCTCGGACGTGCAAACCGTGAAATTATCAGCGCCCATCTCGAGGGCTGTGTACTCGATGCCATCGAAAATGGCACCGGAGAAGAAAAAATGAAAGAGATTATGGGTATTATTGATAAGCTTTCCAAATAACAGGCACAACGCGCAATTCACTTGTGCAAATTGCAAAAAATACATTGCGATAACAAGGGAAGTTTGATATAATAAAAACAATAATCATCTCCGGTATAACAGACAGGGCGCATATGGGAGCAAGGAAACGCGGCCTGCGGGGAGACAGACAGAAAATCGAGGAGGCAAAATCATGAAACGCATCGGCATGCTGACCAGCGGCGGCGACTGCCAGGGCCTGAACTCTACCCTGCGCGGCGTTGCAAAAGCGCTTTACGAGGAATATGGCAAAGAAGTTGAAATCTACGGTTTCCGCGATGGCTATCGCGGCCTGATTGAAGGCGATGTACGCCTGATGTCTCCGCGTGATTTTTCCGGTATCCTGACCATTGGCGGCACGATTCTCGGCACCTCCCGCCAGCCGTTCAAGAACATGCGCGACAAGGACGAGAACGGTGTGGATAAGGTCACCAAGATGATCGCCACCTACAAGAAAATGGAACTGGACTGCCTGGTTATCCTCGGCGGCAACGGCACCACAAAGACGGCAAACCTCCTGCGTGAGGAGGGTCTGAACGTCATTTCCCTGCCGAAGACCATCGACAATGACCTGTGGGGCACGGAGGTTACCTTCGGTTATCAGACCGCCATGGACATCGCAACCGATGTTATTGATAAGATTCATTCCACCGCGACGTCGCACAGCCGCGTGTTCCTGGTTGAAATCATGGGCCACGGCGCAGGCTGGCTGACGCTGACCGCAGGCATCGCGGGCGGCGCGGATATCATCCTGATTCCGGAAATCCCGTATAATCTGGAAGCGGTTGTTGCCAAGCTGGAAGAGCGCCGCAAGAACGGCCATTCGTTCACCATCGTAGCAGTTGCAGAGGGCGCCATCTCCCAGGAGGAAGCGCAGATGTCCAAGAAGGAATTCAAGGCAGCCCGCGCGCAGATGACCGACCCGTCCATCAGCTTCCGCCTGGCTCGTGAGCTGGGCGAAGCCTGCGGACAGGAGATCCGTGTCGTCAATCCGGGCCACTTCCAGAGAGGCGGCGGACCGGATGCCTATGACCGTATCCTGACCACCCGCCTTGGCACCGGTGCTGCCCGCCTGATTAAGCACAAGCAGTACGGCAACATGGTAGCCATCCGCAACGACCAGATCGTGGCAGTTCCGCTGAGTGAAGTTGCAGGCAAGCTGAAGACGGTACCGACTGACAACGACCTGATTCAGGCTGCACGCGATATCGGCATCAGCTTCGGTGATGAGAAGCTCAAGAAGGATAAGAAGGATAAGGACAAGAAGGACAAAAAAGACAAGGATAAGAAAGACAAGAAGGATAAAAAGGACAAGAAGGAAGACTGATTCCTTTTAAAGTAAGAAGCAATGGGGGCTGTCCGGCAAAAATTGCCGGGCAGCCCTTGCCGGTCAACGGAGTTTTGGTATGAACATCACGCTAATTTATGGATCACAGCGCCATGGCAGCACGTGGCATATCGCGCAGAAATTTGTCTCGCGGCTGTCGTGCGGCGGAGAGGTGCGGGAATTTTACCTGCCGTCTGCGCTGCCGGAGCTATGCACAGGCTGCGGCGTCTGTTTTACACAGGGCGCGCGGTACTGTCCGCACCGGCAGTATGTCGAGCCGATTGCGCGCGCGCTCGATCAGGCCGACCTGATTATTCTGGCGAGTGCGACCAATGTGTTTCATGTCACAGGCTCGATGAAAAATATGCTCGACCATATGGCGTACCGCTGGATGGTGCATCGCCCGTCTCCCACGATGTTTACCAAGCAGGCGATTGCGATCACGACGGCGGCGGGCGGCGGCATGAAGCCGACGCTCAAGGACATGACTGATTCACTGTCATACTGGGGTGTGGGAAAAATCTGGACCTACGGCAAGGCAGTGCGTGCGATTGACTGGAACGGTGTTCCTGCCGGCATCAAACGGAGCATTGACCGCGATGTTGCGCGCCTGTCGGAAAAAATCGGCGCGGGCGGCAGTGCTGTTGTGCCGTCGGGTGACATTCAGCGCAGGTTCCGGCTGCTGCGCATGGCATATAAGCTGCACAGCCTTTCACCGCTGGACTACGAATACTGGGGCGTACACGGCTGGCTCGGGAAGACGCGCCCGTGGGATACGGTTGACCGGACACCGGAGGATTTGAAATGAAAGCGGCACTCATACAGCTTTGTGTCTGTGACAGCGAGACGCCTGCCGACCGCTGGCTGCGTGTGGAGCGCCTGCTCGCCGGTCTGGAGGGCGAAGGCATTGATTTTATCATGCTGCCTGAATTGTGGGGCGTTGGCTTCTGCAATTATGACCGTTATGCGCACGAGGACGAACCGCTGCACGGGCTGACGGTTTCCCGTCTGACACCGTGGGCGCGGCAGCTGCACAGCCATATTGTGACGGGCAGCTTTGTCGAGCGCACACCGGACGGAAAGCGGTACAATACCACTGTCGTACTGGATGCAAACGGATATCTGCTCGGCAGCTACCGCAAAATCCATCTGTTCGGCTATGATTCACAGGAGCGCATGCTGCTCACGCCCGGCAGGCACACGGGCGAGGTGTTTACATCGTATGGTATTGTGGGTTTGTCCACCTGCTATGACCTGCGGTTTCCGGAACAGTTCCGGCGCATGGTCGACAACGGTACGACCCTGTTTGCAGTGACTGCCGCATGGCCGCAGCAGCGGCTGGATGACTGGCGGCTGCTCTGCCGCGCACGGGCGCTGGAAAATCAGAGCTTTCTGCTGGCGTGCAACCATACGGGCGAATGCGGCGGCACGGTCGGCGCAGGGCACAGCATGGCAATCGCACCGGATGGAACCGTGCTCGCGGAAGCGGGTACGGAGGAACAGGTGCTGATCGTGGAACTCGACCTCAATGAGGCACAGCGTTTCCGCAGACAGTTTCCGGCACTGCATGACCGCGTGCCGATCGGATGAACAGCCGTCTGGCTTCAGACGGCTGTTTTGCTGTCAACAGGATTGCACGATGTGCGGGAATGCGGTATGATAGTAGCGGAATGCTGCAATATCGCGATTCTATTCAAAGGAGAACGAAATGGAAGAGACAAACAAGCTGTTTTGCAAGGGCGGAGGCTGCACGGCGAAGCTCGGCCCTGCCGTGCTCGAACGCGTGCTGTCCCGGCTGCCCAGGCCGACGGATGAGCAGCTGCTGGTCGGATGTGAATCATCGGACGATGCGGCGGTGTACCGGCTGACGGATGATATCGCCGTCGTGCAGACGCTGGATTTCTTTCCGCCGATGCTGGAGGATCCGTATCTGTTCGGGCAGATTGCGGCGGCCAATGCACTCAGCGACATCTGGGCGATGGGGGGGACGGCAAAAACCGCACTCAATATCGTCTGTTTTCCGGAAAATATGGATTTGAATATTCTGGGCGCCATCATGACGGGTGGCAGCGAAAAGGTGAGCGAGGCGGGCGCAAGCCTTGCCGGCGGGCATTCGATTGCGGACAGCGACGTGAAATATGGCCTGTCGGTCATGGGCACCGTGCATCCGGATAAAATCCGCACGAACAACACGTGCCGCATCGGCGATTGCCTGGTTTTAACCAAGCCGCTGGGCGTAGGGCTTATCATGACGGCAAACCGTGTCGGACAGGCGAAACAGGAATGGTTTGACGCGGCAGTACAGTCCATGACGACGCTCAACCGCTGGGCATGTGAGACATCCATGCCATATGAAGTGCACGCCTGCACGGATGTGACCGGCTTCGGCCTGCTCGGACATCTGCGTGAGATGATCCAGCCGTCCTATTCGGCGGTGGTGCGCGCGGACAGTGTTCCGATGCTGGATGGCGCACGCTGGTGCGCGGAGGAATTTCTGCTGACCGCTGCGGCACAGCGCACGCGCAATTTCCTGAACGGAAAGGTGCGGTTTGCTGTGGATGATTTTGTGCTCGAAGAGGTACTGTTTGACCCGCAGACCTCCGGCGGCCTGCTCATGAGCGTGCCGGAGCGGCAGGCGGATGCCCTGCTGGCAGACATCCGCGCGCTCGGCCTGCCCTGCGGCATCATCGGCAGCATTGTGCCGCGCATGGACTGCGATATTATTGTGACAAAATAAGGAGAATTTTTTTATGAATACAGTTGAATTTCGATATGCAACCGAGAATGATGTCGATAAAATCCTGTTTTTTATCAAGGGCATTGCCGAATATGAAAAGATGTCGGATGAGGTTGTGACAACAGAAGCGCTTCTGCGCGAATGGGTATTTGAGAAGAAGAGCGCAGAGGTCATCTTTGCAATGGAAGACGGAAAGGAAGTCGGATTTGCGCTGTTTTTCCACAACTTCTCGACTTTTGTCGGACGCGCGGGTATCTATCTTGAAGATATTTTTGTGCTGCCGGAGCACCGCAAAAAGGGCTATGGCAAGGCACTGTTCACACAGGTGGCAAAGATTGCCGCAGACCAGGGCTGCGGGCGCATGGAATGGTGCTGCCTGGACTGGAACCAGCCGAGCATTGATTTTTACCGGTCATTCGGCGCGATTCCGATGAATGGCTGGACAACCTACCGTCTGGCGGGCGATACGCTCAAGGCTGCCGCCGCACAGGCACAGGACTGATTTGGAAAAGAGAGGATGCAGGTATGACAACAGTAGATGCAAAGGGCATGGCGTGCCCATTTCCGGTTGTGGAAGCAAAAAAGGCGATGGCACAGGCGGCGGAGGGTGAGACCATCCGCGTGCTGGTGGACAATGAAATCGCTGTACAGAACCTGACCAAGATGGCGCAGCAGAAGCACTGCGCAGTATCCGACGGCAAGACAGAGGACGGCAATTATTTTGTTGAGATCACGCTGGGCGCGCAGACAACAGTCAGCACGGATGAGCCGACATCCTGCCAGCCTGCGCCGTCCGGCAAGACAGTTGTTGTGCTGTCCTCCGACACGATGGGCAGCGGCAACGATGAGCTGGGCCATGCGCTCATGAAGGGCTTTGTGTTTGCGCTGACACAGATGGATACCGTGCCGGACACCGTTCTGCTGTATAATGGCGGCGCAAAGCTGTCCAGCGAGGTGCCGGAGACCATTGCCGATCTCAAAAAGCTGGAAGAAGCGGGCTGCGAGGTGCTGACCTGCGGCACCTGCCTGAAT
This sequence comes from uncultured Clostridia bacterium, assembly GCA_945486175.1. Classification (GTDB taxonomy): domain Bacteria; phylum Bacillota; class Clostridia; order Oscillospirales; family Butyricicoccaceae; genus Butyricicoccus_A. Next base: position 7,345 of record CALYTA010000021.1, read on the forward strand.
TTTTACGGTCTGACCGACAAGTTGTCAGTCGGCAGCGTCACCAATATGTATGTCATCTGTGAGACCATGAGCCAGGCGGGCAGGGTGATCCGTCCGTGAGTCGGCTGGTCGTTGTGCGCGGCGCAGGTGACCTTGCCAGCGGCGTGCTGGCACATCTGCACCGCTGTGGCTTTGCCGTTCTTGCACTGGAATGCCGCCAGCCTGCGGCAATCCGGCGTCTTGCGGCGTTCTGCGAGGCGGTTTATGACGGTGTGCAGACGGTCGAGGGCATCACCTGCCGCCGCATTGACACGCCTGCACAGGCGTGGGAGGTGATTGCGCGCGGCGAGATTCCACTGCTCGTGGATGAACAGGCGGACTGCCTTGCGGAGCTGGAACCCGCAGCGGTGGTCGATGCGATTATTGCAAAGCGCAACTGCGGCACACACATAAATATGGCGCCGGTCGTCGTGGCACTCGGTCCCGGCTTCACCGCGCCGGATGACTGCCATGCGGTCATCGAGACCATGCGCGGGCACAATCTCGGTCGCCCTATTTATGACGGGCGTGCGCTGCCAAATACCGGAGTTCCCGGCTTAATCAAGGGCTTCGGCGCACAGCGTGTCATGCATTCGCCTGCGGCAGGTATCATGCGCGGCGTGCACTGCATCGGCGATGAGGTGGAGCAGGGCGAGGTTCTCGGTTATGTGGGCGAAACGCCGGTGTATGCGAGCCTGACCGGCGTGCTGCGCGGTATTCTCCGCGACGGCTTCGATGTGCCGAAGGGCATGAAGCTCGCGGATATCGACCCGCGCGGCGAGCAGAAAAACAACTGTGTCACGATCTCTGACAAGGCGCGGTGTATCGCGGGCGGCGTGATGGAAGCGCTGCTCGTACTTGGCAGACAGAAGGGAGTGCAGTTCTTTTGAAGCTGATTGAAACAGAAAAAGCGGTCGGCATGGTGCTCTGCCATGACCTGACGGAAATTATCCCCGGCGTGCGCAAGGGCGCGGCGTTCAAAAAGGGACATATCGTCACGGAGGAAGACATTCCACATCTGCTCGACATGGGCAAAAAGCATCTGTATGTCTGGGATCTGGGCGACGGCTATGTGCATGAGAATGACGCGGCAGAGCGCATGGCGCGCGCGGTATGCGGCGCAAACATCAGCGGCGGCGCGCCGAGTGAGGGGAAAATCAACCTGAAAGCGGAATGTGACGGCATTTTGAAAATTGACCGCGCGGCGGTCTATGACCTGTGCCGCGACCCGGAGATTTGCCTTGCAACCATCCGCCCTGACCGGCTGATCCGCAAGGGCAAGCAGGTTGCAGGCACACGTGTTATCCCACTCGCGGTCAAAGAGGAAACCGTACAGCGGTTTGAGGAAATCTGTGCCGCGCACGCACCGGTCATCGAGATCGTGCCGCTGAGGCCGACCAAAATCGGCATTGTGACCACCGGCTCGGAAATCCAGTCGGGGCGCATCAAGGACAGCTTTGGCGATGTCCTGCGCGCAAAGGCGGCAGAATGCGGCGCGGAGGTCATCGGACAGGTGTTCCCCGGCGACGATGAAGCCGCGATTGCACAGGCAATCACCGACTTTATCGCACAGGGCGCGACACTGGTCGAGGTGACGGGCGGCATGTCGGTCGACCCGGATGACCGCACGCCTGCGGCAATCCGCTGGGTGGCGGAGCCGGTCAGCTATGGCGCGCCGGTGCTGCCGGGCGCGATGTTCATGCTCGCGTATGCAGGCGAGGTGCCGGTTGTCGGCCTGCCCGGCTGTGTCATGTTTGCGCGCCGCACGATTTTTGACCTGATTGTACCGCGCCTGATGGCGGGTGAGCGCATTACGCGCGAGGATATTGTGGCGCAGGCGGTCGGTGGCCTGTGCGAGAGCTGTGAGACCTGCACCTATCCGGCGTGCGGCTTCGGCGGCTGAACAAATGACAGTTGGAGGACAATGCGTTGGCAGTGATTACTTCGGTCTGCCGCAGTGAACGGCGCGGCACGGTAAAACAGAATATGGGAAGCGGCGTTCTGGTGGAAAACTTC
>CALYTA010000022.1 GCA_945486175.1 uncultured Clostridia bacterium
GCATTCATCTCGTCGAGCACCGGTGCGATATCCTGCCGCAAATTGCGCTCCTTCCAGTCGCCCGCGAGCATGCGGTTGACCTGTGCATAGGTCAGGCGTGCATAGGAGCAGATGACCGAACGATGGAAATCGGCAGAATAGCGCGTGCCGTCCTTGCCGAGCTCGATAAATGCGGAAAATGCAAGGCGGTTGACGCCGGGATTGAGCGAACAAATGCCGTTGGACAGCGGCAGCGGCAGCATCGGGATGACCTGATCGGCATAATAGACCGAGGTGCCGCGCTTGAACGCTTCCTTGTCCAGCGGAGAATCCGGCGTGACGTAATACGATACGTCTGCGATGTGCACGCCGAGGCGGTAATGCCCGTTGGGCAGCGTTTCAAGCGAAACCGCGTCGTCAAAATCCTTTGCGGTGTCGCCGTCGATGGTGAACAGCTTCTGGCTGCGCAGGTCGAGCCTGCCCACCCAGTCCTTTTCCTGCACGAACAGCGGGATGTTTTCCGCCTGCTCCATCGCGTCCTGCGGGAATGGCGCGGAGATGTCGTGCTCATACAGGATGGCGGCGGCAGCCGCGTCGCGCGTCAGGCCGGAGCCGAATACGCGCGTGACAACGCCCTGCGGCAGGAATTTTTCATTGCCGCGGAACAGTACCTTGACGGCGACACGGTCGCCCGGATGTGCCTCTCCGATGTGTTTTTTGCTGATGACGATTTCCGGCAGCCTGCCGCTGTCGTCGCGGAACATCGTCATTTTGCCGCGCATGACGATGCAGCCGGTGACGTCGTCACGTGTCTGCGACAGAATGCGCAGAACCTCGCCCTCACAGCGGTTCGGCTTGTCGCCCTGCCCGCTGCGGTGTGTATCCTGCCGGATGCGGACGAGTACGCGGTCTCCATGCCAGGCATCCTTGCCGCGGTGCGGCGGGATGAAGATATCCTCGCCCTTGCCGGATTCCGGGCGGACAAAGGCATAGCCGCGCCCGGTCGCGCAATAGGTGCCCGCGAGACAGCCGAAGGCCTCCGGCCTGCCGTAGCGGTTGCTGCGCGCGCGCATCAGGCTGCCCTCGTCGACCAGTTCGGCGAGCACGCGCACGAGGTCGCTGTGTTTGGGATGTGCGCCGCGTCCGTCCAGTGCGCGGATGATGTCATCCTGCGTGCAGACGCCCTGCGCGGCTTCTATAATCAATTGCTTCAGTACTGTATCTTTGCATTCAGCAGTCATTGCCGTACGCCTCCGTTCCTCGAAAAGCTCTCTTTCCAGTTATTATACCAGATTTGCGGCAGGAAGCATACCACATGTGCAGAAAAAACGGGAAGCGGCACCCATTTGCGCGCAAAAAAACGGCTCCGTGATCACGAAGCCGCAGCCAACATTTGCATTTAAATTCTATGCAATAAATTTTGAAATAATCTGGAATAACAGGATCGCAGCAGATATATCATACCTTTTCGATTCAGCTGCCGTTTGGCTGATCTGCACGTTCACACGATTCGGAGAGGAAACACAACTCCCGATGCGGAACAAAAAGAGGAAAACCAGATCGCTGATCGGTGGTTTATCATATCCCTCCACTACAGATTCGGGAAAACATTCGGTGCGATACAGATTCGGTTGTTTTGACGATGCGGAGGCACATCCGGTAGCAGGTTGCTGATGAGCGATAGCTCGGTGCCCGGTCATCTGTCGTTCAAGCGAAATGTAATTCAGGTATCCGGAAGGGGGTTCTCCTGCACGGAACCGGAACGATCAATCCGACCCACCTCGATGCGGTTTGCTGGGGTAATAGGGATAAAATGCTGCATCGGAATGTCTGTCATGATCCACCATCGGTCTTGCCGTCAGGCACCCAACGGGATAAAAGCTGAACACCGGATTTTGGGGGACGCATCCGGAAAACCGGAGCGTGAATCTGTCAATGGCTACGATTGGAAGTGTACCCGGAGGCTGTTCGGATCGGTTATCCGGCCAGTCTGCTGCGAGTCCTGCCGTTCCAATACTGTTCATCTACCATCGGACTCACCCGCTTTCGATAGACTTCTACTTTCAAAAGGGGCCATCAGGATGTCTGATATGTCTTGGCTCTCTTTTGATGTGAATATATATTACCATAACGGAACGTTTTTGTCAATAACATTTTTGAAAAATGTAACGATTTTTTCTGAAAAAATACGGAGACAGAAAGAATTCTTGTTAAATTCGTAACTATTCTTGCTTTTCAGGACGTTGTGTGATATAATAAAAATGTTGAGGGATATACGAGAGTATACAAATAGTAAATTCCGTAAATTATATTGCGATTTGTATTATTTCGCAGCCGAGGGAAAGGCGGGAAACGGGCAATGAAACACCTTCTTCTGCTGTCCACCGGCGGCACCATTTCATGCCATGCGGGCGCGGACGGGCTTGCGCCGCAGGCGGACGGGACACAGCTGCTGGGCGCGGTGCGCGTACCGGACGGCGTGCGCGTCGAGGTGCGCGACCTGATGTGTGTGGACTCCACCGATGTGACAGATGCGCAGCGCCTTGTGATGGCGCGCGCCCTGTGGGAAAACCGCAAACTGTATGACGGCTTTGTACTGACACATGGAACGGATACCATGGCGTACACAGCCGCTTTTTTATGCCGTGTGCTGCCGGGCTTTGACAAGCCGGTGATCCTGACGGGATCACAGCTGCCGATGGAGGACAACGGCTCGGATGCGCCGGGAAATCTCGCGGATGCACTGGTCTGCGCCGCGTCCGGTTACCGGGGCATAGCGGTGTGCTTTGCCGGGACGCTGCGGCGCGGCACGCGTGTGACCAAGGCGGACACGCAGGCGTTCGACGCCTTTTCCGGAGGTAATTCGGACTGCCCGCCGGACGGCATGATTGAGGACGGCGTACTCACACTGTTGGATATGCCGCAGCCGGAAGAACCGGCGTTTCGGACACCGGTGCCGGTGCGCGCGGCAGTGCTGTTTGTCACACCGCTGCTGGATGCGGAAACCGTGCTTGCCTGCCGCGGGCGCGATGCGCTGCTGCTGTACGGCTATGGCGTGGGCGGCGTGCCGGAGGCGCTCGCGGATGCGGTCGAACAGGTTGTCCGTTCGGGCACGCGCGTCTATCTCGGGACACAGTGCGCCGGCGGGCCTGCGGACAGCTCGGTCTATGCAGTCGGGCGGCGCATGCAGGCACTTGGCGTGCGCTGCCTTGGGGCGCAGACGCTGGAGGATGCCGTTGCGTGTATTCAGTGCGGGCTTTTGTAGCCCACCCGCAGGATGTAACGGGGGATATCGGCAAATTGTGAAAAACAACTGAGCAAAACATCAAAAATTTGTTCTCTTTTTGTCTCGCATATGAGGCAGGTTTGCCGTATAATAGAAAATATATAAGTGTCGGGCGATGCAGGGGGCTTGCCTTCTGCCCGCCCGGGACATCGCACGACCATCCCTGAAAACAGCGAGGTATCTTATTTTATGGATAAAATGAATCTGGTTGTCGTTTTCGGCGGCGTTTCCTCCGAGCACGACATCTCCTGCATCTCGGCAGCTTCTATTCTGCGCAATGCGGATGCAGATAAATATGAGATTTATCCGGTCGGCATCACGAAATCCGGCAGCTGGAAGCTGTTCGAGTCGACGGATTATGACAGCGTGGAAAACGGAAGCTGGGAGACCAGTGAAAAAGCCGTTCCCGCAATGCTGTCGCCTGACCGCGGGACGCACGGCCTGCTCGTGCTGCGTGAGAACGGTGCAGAGGTCATCCATGCAGACTGCGTCTTCCCGGTGCTGCACGGCATCGGCGGCGAGGACGGCACGCTGCAGGGCCTGCTTGAGCTGGCACGCATCCCGTATGTCGGCCCGGGCGTCGCGGCTTCCGCATGCAGCATGGACAAGAGCCTGACCAAGATCATCGTCGAGCAGGAGGGCGTGCGCCAGGCGGCATTTTATCTGGCGCGCCGCGCTGCATTCCGTGCAGACGCCGAGGCGGTCTGCGCCGAGGCGGAGCAGAAGCTGGGTTCGTATCCGGTCTTTGTCAAGCCGTGCAGTGAAGGCTCGTCCGTCGGCGTTTCCAAGGCGACGGATCGCGCATCCCTGAAGAAGGGCCTGGAGGAAGCCTTCCGCTATGACGCAAAGGTGCTGGTTGAGGAGTTCATCGACGGCCATGAGATCGAAGTCGCTGTACTCGGCAACGATGCGCCGACTGCATCCGTCGCGGGCGAGATCGCACCGAGCCAGGAATTCTACACCTTCGAGGCGAAGTATGTCGACGGCACATCCGGCCTGTACATCCCGGCGCACATCAGCGACAGCGCCATGGCAAATGTCCGTGAGGCGGCTGTCCGCGTCTATACCGCGCTCGGCTGCAAGGGACTGTCCCGTGTCGATTTCTTCTGCACCTATGCGGACGACGAGATCGTATTCAACGAGATCAACACGCTGCCGGGCTTTACGAGCATCAGCATGTACCCGAAGCTGCAGGAGCACATGGGCCTGAGCTATTCCGCGCTGATCGATGCGCTGGTTTCGCTGGCGATGGAGCGGTACGATGGATAACAGAGCAATCGGCGTTTTTGATTCCGGCCTCGGCGGCCTGACCGCCGTGCGGCAGCTGCACCGCATTATGCCGGATGAACATATTATCTATTTTGGCGATACCGGACGTGTCCCCTATGGCACGCGCGGACGCCAGACCATCATCAATTACACCCGGCAGGACACCGCGTTCCTGTGCAGCCACGACATCAAGGCGATTGTTGTGGCCTGCGGTACGGTCAGCTCAGTCGCGCTGAGCACCGTCAAGACGGAAAACACCATCCCGATGGTCGGCGTGGTCAAGCCCTCCTGTTATACGGCGATGAAGCTGACGAAGAACAACCGCGTCGGCATCATCGGCACGAAGGGCACGATCCACAGCGGCTCATATGAAGCCATGCTGCACACGCTCGACCCGTCGGTACATACCATTGCGCGGGCCTGCCCGCTGTTTGTCCCGCTGGTGGAAAACGGACGTTTTTCGCCGGATGACAGGATCGTACAGCTCGTGGTGGAGGAATATCTCGCAGAGATCCGCGCATTCGGCGTGGACACGCTCATCATGGGCTGCACGCATTATCCGCTGCTGCGCGAGGCAATCCGCGCATATCTCGGCGACGATGTTGCACTCATTGATCCGGGCGCGGAGGCGGCTGACTATGTGCGCACCTTCCTGGAGCCTGCGGAGCTGGGCAACGGGCGCACGGAATATTACGTCTCGGATGACCCGGACAGCTTTGATACCTATGCGGAAATGTTCCTCGGTGAACCGGCCGGCGTACATGCCAGTCTGGTGGAGGACATCGCATCTTATGGAAAGGAAAGAGGGTGACCGCCAATGGAGCAGGAAACACCACTGAAGAAGGACGTCATCATCACCATTGCGAGCAGTCAGGATTTTGAGGGCTGCGAACCCGACCACATCAACCTGATTACGGCAGGGCGGCTGTACCGCCGCGGCGGCAAGTATTTTGTCTCCTATGAAGAGAGTGAGCTGACCGGTATGGAGGGCACACGCACCACCCTCAAACTGGAGGATCAGCAGGTGACGATGACGCGCACCGGAACACATCCGACGCAGATGCTGTTCGCCAAGAACAAGCGGCATGTCGGGCTGTATCAGACCGATGTCGGTTCGATGGCGATTTCCACCCATACCTCCCATCTGGTCAATACGATCGGGGAAAACGGCGGCAGTCTCGCCATTGATTACACCGTGGAAATCGATTCCACCCTTGCGGGCACGCACCGGTTTGAGATGGCGGTCACGCCGTCGGACGGCGCACCGCATCTGTCATAAATACGGAACCATGCGGGCGGAAGTTTTTCCGCCCGTTTCGGGCGCTTATACAGCGCCATAGGAATGAAGAAAAAGAAAGGCTAGATAACATGAATTTGATCGAACAGGCGAAGAAGCAGGCGGCAGAAGCAGTCCTGGACGCATACCACGCTGCGGTTGCCGCAGGAGAGCTGCCGGAGGGCGATGTACCGGCGGTTGCCGTTGAAATCCCGAAGGACACGAAAAACGGCGACTATGCTTCGTCGTTTGCGATGCAGTGCGCACGCGCACTGCACATGGCGCCGCGCAAGATCGCGGAGGCGCTGGTGGCGCACATCGCGCTGGACGGCACGTATTTTGAGGAAATTTCCATCGCCGGCCCCGGTTTTCTGAATTTCCGCCTTGGCAAAAAATGGTATGCCGATGCGGTTCAGCTGGTATCGGACATGGGCGCGGATTACGGACGCGTCAAGGCGGAGCATCCGGAGAAGATCATGGTGGAATTTGTCTCTGCCAACCCGACCGGCCCGATGCATATGGGCAACGCGCGCGGCGGCGTGCTCGGCGACTGCCTGTCCGAGGTTCTCTCCTGGGCGGGACATGATGTCACCCGTGAGTTTTACATCAACGACGCGGGCAACCAGGTAGACAAGTTTGCGCATTCGGTCGAGGGTCGCTATATTCAGCAGCTCAAGGGCGAGGATGCGATTGCATTTGACGAGAGCTGGTACCAGGGCGCGGATATCCGTGAGCTGGCAGATGACCTCGTCAGGCTCCATGGCGACAAGCTGCTCGATCTGGACGGCGAGGAGCGCCGCAGGATTATCGTCGAGTACGGCCTGCCGACCAATATCGCGCGCATGCAGCGCGATCTGGAGCGCTATAAGATTCACTACGACGTGTGGTTCCGCGAGAGCGGCCTGCATGATTCCGGCTTCGTCAAGGAGACCGTCGACATGCTGACCGCAAAGGGCGCAACCTACGAAAAGGAGGGCGCGCTGTGGCTGCGCTCCACCGACTTCGGCTGCGACAAGGATGACGTCCTGCGCCGCGCAAACGGCTTTTACACCTATTTTGCGGCGGATATCGCGTATCACCGCAACAAGTTCGAGGTACGCGGCTTTGACCGCGTCATCAATATCTGGGGCGCTGACCACCATGGCCATGTGCTGCGCCTCAAGAGCGCGCTGGACGCGCTCGGACTGGACGGCTCGAACCGTCTGGAAATCGTGCTCATGCAGCTTGTGCGCATGATGCAGGGCGGCGAGGTTGTCCGCATGTCCAAGCGCACCGGCAAGTCGCTGACGCTGTCTGACCTGCTGGATGAGATCCCGGTCGATGCAGCGCGCTATTTCTTCAATTCGCGCGCAGCGGAAACCCAGATGGAATTTGACCTCGACCTCGCAGTCAAGCAGGACAGCGAGAACCCGCTGTATTACTGCCAGTATGCGCATGCGCGCATTTGCAGCCTGCTCCGCAAGATGGAGGAGGAAGGCATCCGCGTGCCGGAGAGCGCAGACCTGACCGTTCTGAGCGAGGCAGAGGAGCTGGCACTGGTCAAGCAGATCAGCCTGCTGCCGGAGGAAATCAGCATGGCAGCGGCGGAGCGCGACCCGTCCCGCCTGAACAAGTATGCGGTTGCACTGTGTGCACAGTTCCACCGCTTCTACAATGCGTGCCGCATCAAGGAGGCAGAGGACGCCGTGCGCGATGCACGCCTTGTCCTGTGCTGCGCGGCGCGCCAGACCATCTATAATGTACTGACGATTATCGGCGTGGAAGCACCCGAACATATGTAAGATTGAACAGCCTGTTGAAGGCGGAAGGAGAGCTATGGAACCCGTTCCTTTATGCAGAGGGGAAGTTATTTTGACAATGGAGCGGCCGCAGCAGATGATGTCGGTGGACTGGAAAAGCTGCCGGGCATCTGCGGTCGTTGTGCCGGACGCGATGAGCGTTGAGACAGCAAAGAGCTGTGTCGGAGACCGGCTGGTCGGCATGCTGGTCAATGCCGACGGCTGGAATGCGGAGGAGGACATCGGCGCCAAATGGCCGTCGGAACGCCTGATCGGGCGGTTCCGCAATATCGCGCGCCGCGCGATGCATGAGGAAGCAAATTTTGTGTATATCCGCATGCGGCAGAACCTGCATGTCCTGCGCGCTGCCGTACTGGCGGCCACTGAGCTGGACGGCCTGGGCGTTTTGGTGGAAATGCCGGTGGATGAGGACGGACGCACGGCGGACGGCTCCTCGGCAATGGCAGTCATGGGCATCCTGCAGCGCATCGGCGTCGCGGGCATCATCCTGTCCGGCGAGCCGGAGGACATCGACGACACGATAGAGGAGCTTGCGCCGCATGCGAGCATTGCGCTGGGCGTTTCCGTCGATCCAAGTGAACTGCCCGGCATGCGCGAGCTGGAAAGCGTGGAATTTTACCACGCGACGGAGCCGGATGATGCGCGCCGCCTGCTGGAGCTTGCACCGCCGAGCAGCGGCAGGAACGAGCCGGATGCAGATGATGATTACATCCTCGCACCGGTCGGCATGCACGCGCATTTTGTGGACGTCACCATTGATATTTCCGACCCGATCGATCTGGAGGACCACTTTGGCGAGACACTGCTCGAGCTGGAGGACCAGTGGTCGGGGGCGCTCAAGCTGGAGATCAACACCCCGGAGGATGTACATATTCTCGCGGAGGGACAGTATATGATTAACCGTCCGGTCTGCCTTGCGGCGGAAAATCCGGAGCTGCTGGAGGAAGCGCTGTGTGCCTTTGACGGCATTGCGCTGTATGACGGGACATGGGAGCTCGACGAAGAGACAATTGATTATTTCCGCCGCCATTACGGCATGGTGGCGCTGTAATCGGGATAGAAGGAAAAGCGCAGGCGGGGGAGGGCTTGTCTCCTGCCTGTGCTCTTTTTTGCAAAGGAGGACGCTTGTGAACAACTGGACAGAAGTGACGATCTGGACATCGACCGCGGGCATCGATGCCGTAACCGGCATGCTGATGGATCTCGGCATTGACGGCTTTGTCATCGAGGATGCGCAGGATTTTGCGGATTTTTTACAGGATACCGAGATATACTGGGATTATGTGGATGAGGATCTTGCGAAGGAAAAGAAGGACGCCGAGACCAACATCAAAATTTA
>CALYTA010000023.1 GCA_945486175.1 uncultured Clostridia bacterium
AAATCTAAACGACAGGCTCACGGACAATTATACCTATAAGCACGGCGATAAAAACGGCGATGCAGTCGATACCAACAATATTTCGCGCAACATTGCCAGCATCACCGTAACGGTTCCGGTAAAGCAGGTCAAAAAGGTTCCGCTCAAGGTGACCTTCTCACCGGAGGATGCGGATACCGATGTGACGGCGACGATTTCGCCGAAGGAAGTGGAGATCATCGGCGATCCGGAGACGGTGAAGGATATCGATTCGATCACGCTGGGTGCAATCAATGTCAATACGGCGGAAAACGGCGACACCTATGATTTTGATATCAGTGTGCCGACCGGCATTTCGCTCAACGCAGGCCAGCCGACGACGGCAACGGTCACCATTTCCATCAACGACGCCGCGACAAAGAAATTTACCATCACGGATATCAGTCTGGACGATGTCAAAAAGGATAATACCGCGAAGGTCACGCTGGAGACCCAATCACTGGAGGTTACACTGAGCGGTTCGCAGAAGCTGCTCAATTCCATCGATGCCGATGACATCAGCGCGGTGGCGGAAATCGCGTCGCAGGATCTGTCAGCCGGACAGCATACCATTGGCGCGACCATCAGCAGTCCGGACGGCTCGACCGTCATCGGCACCTATAGCGTCACGGTACGCATTACACGGGAAGCATCATGAGTATTTTAATTGGCAATATTCGCCTGCCGCTGGAGGCATCCGAAGAGGATGCCTTTGCGGCGGCGCGGAAAAAATGTGAGCTGCCCGGCAGCGCAGTGAAAAAAGCGCATATTTACCGCGCTTCGATTGACGCGCGGCGCGGACACATCACGCGTGTGCTGTCCGTGCTGCTGGAGCTGGGCAGCGAAGAGGCAGAAGCTACGGCAGTGCAGCGCATCGGCAAGCCGGATGTACGGCTGAAAAAGCCGGTGCAGGAACCTGTCCCGACGGGCACGCAGCGGCTGGAGCACCGCCCGGTTGTCGTGGGCTTCGGCCCCGGCGGGCTGTTTGCAGCTTATGTGCTGGCGAAAAACGGTTACCGGCCGCTCGTCATCGAGCGCGGACAGGCGATTGACAGCCGCGACCGCGCGGTGGAGGCCTTTGCCGCAGGCGGCGCGTTTGACCCGCACAGCAATATCCAGTTTGGCGAGGGCGGCGCAGGTGCATATTCCGATGGCAAGCTGACCTCCCGCATCAACGATCCGCTGAGTGAATTTGTGCTGCGCACGTTTGTCGAACACGGCGCGCCGGAGGAAATTCTGTACCGGGCGAAGCCGCACATCGGCACGGACATCCTCAAGCAGGTTGTGCGCCGGATGCGCGAGGACATCATCCGCATGGGCGGTGAAGTGCGTTTCGGCTGTGCACTGACCGGCATTGTCCAGCGCGGCGGCGCGCTGGCAGCCGCAGTTGTGGACGGGCAGGAAATCCCGTGCGAACGCCTGATTCTTGCAATCGGGCACAGTGCGCGCGATACCTTTGAATATCTGCACGCGCAGGGTGTATATTTTGAACCCAAGCCGTTTTCGGTTGGCGCGCGCATTGAGCATTTGCAGCGCGATATCGACCGCGGCCTGTTCGGCAAGCTTGCCGGGCATCCGGCACTGCCGCCTGCGGAATACACGCTGTCGCACCGCGAAGACGGGCGCGCGTGTTATTCCTTCTGTATGTGTCCCGGCGGCCAGGTTGTCGCGGCGCAGAGTGAGCCGGATTCGATTGTGACCAACGGCATGAGCTATCATGCCCGCGACGGGCGCAATGCAAATTCCGCCATTGTCGTGTCGGTTGACCCGTCGGATTTCCCGACGGCGGATGCGCTCGGCGGTGTTGCATTCCAGCGCCAGATCGAGCGGCAGGCCTTCCGGGTGACCGGAAGCTATCAGGCACCCTGCCAGCGGGTCGGCGATTTTTTGGAAGGAAAAACGACCCGCCATGCCGGAAATGTCCGTCCAACCTATCCGATTGGCGTGCAGTATGGCACGCTGGAGGGCATTCTGCCGGATTTTGTCGTGCGGCAGATGCAGAACGGGCTCCGCGTGTTTGGCAGGAAAATCCGCGGCTTTGACGCGGCAGACGCGCTGCTGACCGGCCCGGAAACACGAACCAGCTCGCCGGTGCGCATGACTCGGCTGGAAAACCGCCACAGCAGGCAGATTTCCGGCCTCATCCCGTGCGGCGAAGGCGCGGGCTATGCGGGTGGCATCCTGAGTGCGGCGGTGGATGGTATCGGCTGTGCACAGGAAATTTTACAGAACTTTTGTCCTCTCGAGGAAAGGAGAGATTGAATATGCAGCAGATTGCTGTTGTCAAGCGCCTGTTGCCGGGCAATCAGGCGGAACTGCAGGTAAAGCGGCAGACGGCCTGCGGTCACGACTGCACAAACTGCGGCGGCTGCGGGGAGATTGTCTCCAAGCCGATTATGGTGATTGCAGATAACTCGATCGGCGCTGAGGTCGGCGAGGCGGTCGTGATTACCGGCAGCTCGAAACAGGTACTCGGTCTGGCGGCTGTACTCTATGTCGTACCGGTTGTGCTGTTTTTTGTCCTTTACGGCATTGCTGCCGTGCTTTCGCTTCCAATTCCGGAGCTGTGGGGCGGCATTGGCTTCTTTGGCGGCATCTTCGGTGCAAAGAAGGTCAATGACCGGCAGAAGAATAAAAAACCGGTGTATACTATTTCAAAATTGTAAACTTTCAGGGCTGGCGTTTGCGTCAGCCTTGTATTCTTTGGAAAGATACAGTAAAATGTATCCGTGAGGTGAAGCATGTTCGGATTTGTCCGCCCGCTGCGCGGTGAGCTGAAGGTTCGCGAATGGGAACGCTTCCAGAGCGTCTACTGCGGGCTTTGCCATACGATCCGCAGCCACTATGGGCTGCTGCAGACAGTCATGCACAGCTATGACTGCACCTATCTTGCGCTGGTGCTGTGTGCGCTGGAGGAAGAGGGCGGAAGCTGCAAAAAGCGGTGTATCATGCACCCGCTGCGCCGACGTACCTGTGCGGCGGAGAGCAACGGCATGCGCCGCGCGGCAGCGGTGAGCGTCATCCTCACGTGGCACAAGCTGGAGGATACCGTGCACGACGAGCACGGGCTGAAACGGCTCGGTGCCCGTGCGCTTCAATTCCTGCTGCGTCGGGGCTACCGCAGGGCGGCACGCGACCTGCCCGGCTTTGACACGCGCACACGGGCGTGCCTCGATGAGCTCGGACAGCTGGAACGGCAGAAAACCGCATCCCTTGACCGTCCGGCGGACGCATTTGCGCGCATTTTGCGCGCGGCTGTCGCAAATTACAGCGCGGACAGCCGTATTCTGGAAGAGATGTTTTATCACACCGGAAGGTGGATTTATCTGATTGACGCCTGTGACGATGTGGCGGAGGATTTCGGGTCCGGCAATTATAACCCGGTTATTCTGCGCTGGCAGCTCACACAGCCGTCAGTTGAACCGGTCAAAGAGGCTATGAATCACACGCTGCTGCAATCGCTGGCAGCGTCTTATCACGCATACGTTTTGCTGCGTCCATACAGGGACGCGGGGATAATAGAGAATATATTGTGCCAGGGGTTGCCGGAGGTAACGCGGCAGGTACTGGATGGCACATTTACGAATCACGGAGGAAAGAACAGGCATGGATCCTTATAAAGTACTCGGCGTTTCGCCGTCGGCTTCGGATGATGAGGTCAAGCGGGCATACCGCGACCTCGCGCGCAAATATCACCCAGACAACTATGTCGACAACCCGCTTGCTGATCTCGCGAAAGAAAAAATGCAGGAGATCAATGACGCTTATGATACCATCATGAAGCAGCGTCAGAACGGAGGGTCTTCCTCCGGCGGGCAGAGCTATACCCAGCAGGGCGGCTACAGCGGAAGCTATGGCGGCTACAGTGGGACAAACGCCGGTATTTACAATCAGGTGCGCAATGCGATCAACGTCGGCAATATCGGCATGGCGGAGGAATTGCTCTCCCGCATCTCGCAGCGCGATGCCGAATGGCATTATCTGCGCGCAGCTGTCTGCTACCGCAAGGGCTGGTTTGATGAGGCGATGCAGGAGATCAATCAGGCATGTACGATGGCGCCGAACAATGCAGAATACCGCCGCATGCAGAGCATGCTCAGCAACAGCTCGGCTTATGGCGGATACCGCCCGATGCAGCAGAATGACGCGATGGACTGCTGTACGCAGTTGCTGTGTCTGAACTGCCTGTGCAGCTGCTGCGGCGGAGGCGGAGGCTGCTGATTGAGAAGGGAAGAGGATTGCCGGACGGCAGTCCTTTTTTCACAGACAGATGTGCGAACGATCCGAACGGAAAACCTGAATCTGTGAAGGAAACGAATTCAAACCGGCATTTCAAAAAGGATTTTCGGACGGCAGTGCATGTGATTGTATCCACACATTGCTTAAACTTGCACAAGGATGTGACATGAAATGGAAAAACAGGATAAAACCAGAAGGCTGACCTTCTGCGCAATCATGACCGCGCTGGGCGTCCTTTTCCTGATGATGGGGTCGATGATGCCGGGAATGCGCGTTGCATTTACGGCGATTGCCGGTGTTGTCGCTGCGCTGGCTGTGGTACAGGGGAATCTGGCTTACGGTCTGCTGACTGTCGTTGCAACGGCGATTCTGTCAGCACTGATCGTGCCCGCCAAGGAAATTGCCCTGCTATATGCGACTTTCTTCGGCCCGTATACGCTGGTGAAAAATCTGATCGAACGGCTGCACAAACTCCCGCTGGAATGGGTGCTCAAGCTGCTGTTCTGCGGGATTGTCGCGATGCTGCTGTTTACATTCGCTGACAGTGTGCTTGCCATGGTTCCGGCTGTGCTTGCGTCACATATCTGGCTGTTTCTCCCGGTGGTGCTTGTTGTTTTCGCAGCTTATGACATTGTATTCTCAAAGCTGATCGCATATCTGTTCCAGCGCCTGCATATCTGAATATGCATTCAGCAAAAAGAACAATATAAGAACATATTTAAAAGAAAATATTGTATATATTGCAAGAAAATGGCCCGTTTCGCTTGAACATAAGTGATGCGGGCTGTTACAATAGCATGGAAACCCTTTTGAGAACGAGTAAAGAGAGCAAAAGGGATTTTTGAATTTCTGAATATGGGAGGAATTTCCTTGAGAAGCATGACCGGATACGGCAGAGCCCGCCAGACGCTGCATGAGCGTGACATCACGGTGGAGCTCCGTTCCGTCAACCATCGATATCTCGACGTTAATGTAAAGGCACCGCGCATTTACGGTTTTCTGGAAGAGGCTGCGAAGACCGCTGTCGCTTCGCTGATCGCGCGCGGAAAGGTGGATGTGTTTATTTCCATCGATTCCGGTGCATCGGGTGATGTGCGCATTTCGCTCAACCACAAAATTCTGGAGGGCTATCTGGATGCCCTGCACGAGATGCGCGACCAGTATGGACTGACCGATGACATCAGCGTGATGCGTCTGGCACGCCTGCCGGATATTTTTTCCGCGGAAAAGCAGGAGGCGGATGCCGACGAGCTGACAAAGGATGTGCTGGAGGTATTGACTGCCGCAGGCGCGGATTTCTGCGCGATGCGTGCGCGCGAAGGCGCCAAGATGAAGGAGGACATCCTGTCCCGCGGACAGACCATTTTGCAGTTGGTCGCTGAGGTGGAAAAGCGCTCGCCGCAGGCGGTGGAGGAATACCGCGCCAAGCTGACCGCGCGCATGAATGAGGTGCTCGCGGACACGACGATTGACCCGCAGCGCATTCTGGCAGAGGCGGCAATTTATGCGGACCGTACGGCAGTCGCCGAGGAAACCGTCCGCCTGCGCAGCCATATGCATCAGATGGAGGTCATGGCGGCAGAGGAAAAGCCCATCGGCCGCAAGCTGGACTTCCTCGTTCAGGAGATGAACCGCGAGGCAAATACCATCGGATCGAAGGCCAATGACATTGAACTGGCAAAAATTGTTGTCGACATCAAGTCTGAAATCGAAAAGATCCGTGAACAGATCCAGAATATTGAATAACCGGAGGCATCATTCCGATGAAGCTCATCAACATTGGGTTTGGCAATATGATTTCCGCAGACCGGCTGATCGCGATTGTATCGCCGGATTCTGCGCCGATCAAACGCATTGTACAGGAAGCGCGTGAGCGCAATATGCTGATCGATGCGTCGTATGGCAGGCGCACACGCGCCGTTATTGTCATGGACAGCGACCATGTGGTGCTGTCCGCAATCCTGCCGGAGACCATTTCCGGCAGAGCGGGAAACCGTGAAAACGAGAACGAGGTGATTGACGATGAGTAAACAGGGAATTCTTTTTGTCCTGACCGGCCCGTCCGGCGTCGGCAAGGGCACGGTTCTCGCCGAAGTGCGCAAACAGAAGGAATTGTACCTGTCCATCTCCGCCACGACGCGCCAGCCGCGCCCGGGCGAGCAGGACGGCGTGCAGTACTATTTCCTGACGCGTGAGCAGTTTGAGCAGAAGGTCGCGGAAAACGGCTTTCTCGAGCACGCGGAGTTCAGCGGGAACTGCTATGGCACACCGGCGGCGCCGGTGGATGAACAGCTTGCGGCAGGACGGGATGTCATGCTGGAAATCGAGGTGCAGGGCGCGATGCAGGTACATCAGATGCGTCAGGATGCCGTGCGTATCTTTATTGCTCCGCCGAGCTTTGCCGAGCTGGAACGCCGTCTGACCGGGCGCGGGACAGAGGATGCCGACGCAGTGAGCCGCCGTCTGGAGACCGCGAAGCACGAGCTGACACTGGCGGATGAATTTGATTACATTGTCATCAACAACACTGTGGAGCAGGCGACAGCCGATGTGCTGGCGATTCTGCGCGCCGAGAGCTGCCGTGCAGCAAGAGTAGAAATCAAGTAAAACGAGCAGGCGGCACATGCCGCCGATTTATGATAGAAGGAGCGAAAATAATATGTTAAAGCCGTCTATGCAGGATCTGATGAAGAGAGTCAACAACCGCTATCTGCTGGTCAATCTGGCCGCACAGCGCGCGCGTGATCTGTCCGCAGAGGAAGAAACCTCCGACATCAAGCTGGAAGAGAAGCCGATCAAGATTGCGCTGGATGAAATCTGTGACGATAAGATCGAGTACCGTCCGGGTCCGAAGCCGCAGGCAGAGGATCTGCTGGCAGCAGCGAGCGCACAGGACGTGAGCGAGGCGGACGATGTGCTGCTGGACGCAGAGGAAGATGTCATTTCCCTGGATGACGACGCAGAGGACGAGTCTGCGCTGGAGGATCTGTAAGAGATGGATTTTTCCGGAAAAACCGTGGTGCTCGGCGTCACCGGGGGCATTGCCGCCTATAAGGCATGCGACCTGGTGAGCCGGCTGCGGAAAAAGGATATCAAAATTCATGTCATTCTGACCAAACACGCCTGTGAGTTTGTCCAGCCGCTGACGTTCGAGGTGCTGTCCGGCGCGCGCGCCGTGACCGACCAGTTCAACCGCGATTTTCCATGGGAGGTGGAACACATTGCGCTGGCAAAGGCGGCAGATGTGTTCGCCGTCGTTCCGGCAACAGCCAACATTCTGGGCAAATATGCGCACGGCATTGCGGACGACATGTTATCCACGACACTGCTGGCAACGCGCGCCCCGGTGCTGTTCGCGCCCGCGATGAACACGGCAATGTACGAAAATCCTGCGGTGCAGGACAACATTGCGGCGCTGCGTGCGCGCGGCTGCCTGTTTGTCGAGCCGGCCTGCGGCCATCTGGCGTGCGGGGATACCGGACGCGGCAAGCTGGCGGATGTCGAGGTCATCGAACAGGCGATTCTGGACGCGCTGACCGAAAAGGATATGAAGGGCATGCGCGTGACCGTCACGGCGGGCCCGACACGTGAGGCACTCGACCCGGTGCGCTTCCTGTCCAACAATTCGACCGGAAAAATGGGCTATGCCATCGCGCGCTGCGCGAAAATGCGCGGCGCAGAGGTCACGCTGGTTTCCGGCCCGGTGGCACTGCCGCCGGTGGACGGTGTGAAGATGGTGCCGGTCACCTCCGCATGTGACATGCGTCAGGCGGTCATGGATGCGCTGCCGCAGTCGGACTTTGTCATCAAGGCGGCTGCGGTCGGCGATTACCGCCCGGCGGAGTTCAAGGATGATAAAATCAAAAAGCACGACGACGATATGAGCGTTGCCCTCGTGCGCAATCCGGATATTCTGGCGGAAATCGGCCAGAAGCGCCGGGACGACCAGGTGATCTGCGGATTTTCGATGGAAACCCGTGATCTGGTCGAAAATTCCACCAAAAAGCTGAAGAGCAAAAACTGTGACGTCATTGTCGCGAATAATTTGAAGGTAAAGGGCGCGGGCTTTGCAGGCGACACCAATGTGGTGACGCTGCTGTACCGCGACGGCACGCGCGAGCCGCTTGAGCTGATGGGCAAGGGCGATGTAGCGGATATCCTGCTTGACCGACTGCTTGCGCTGTGGAAGAGCAAGCAGTCGTGATGCAGTCGGTTTGCCGTGTCGCGGTGTCCGCCGCAAATTATGCGTTTGACCGGCTGTATGACTACGATATCCCGGAAGAACTGCGCGGGCAGGTGCAGCCGGGTGTGCGTGTCATCGTGCCGTTCGGCAAGGGAAGCCGCACCTGTGAGGCGATTGTTGTGCGCATGGGCTGTGATCCAAAGTCGGAATTTTCGCGCAAATCGATCTGCCGCGTGCTGGACGCGGAGCCGGTCATGGATGCGCATCTGCTCCGGCTGGCGGCACACATGTGCTCAACGCTGTTCTGCACGTTTTATGACTGCGCGCGCGCCATGCTCCCGGCAGGCTTGTGGTTCCGCAGGATT
>CALYTA010000024.1 GCA_945486175.1 uncultured Clostridia bacterium
AGACAGAACGCCGTGCCGGCGGGGGGGTAGGACTTGCTGCCGGCACGGATAGAAAAAAGGAAGGGAATATTTATGAAGCAGCTCATGCTGGGCAATCAGGCGGTTGCCCGCGGCCTGTATGAGGCAGGATGCAGCGTGGTTTCCAGCTATCCGGGAACACCGAGCACCGAGGTCACAGAAGAAGCCGCAAAATATGATGAAATGTACTGCGAATGGGCACCGAATGAAAAGGTTGCCATGGAGGTCGCATTTGGCGCAAGCCTGGCAGGCAAGCGCAGCTTCTGCGGCATGAAGCATGTCGGTTTGAATGTCGCTGCCGACCCGCTGTTCACCGTTTCATATACGGGTGTCAATGCGGGCATGGTTATCGTCGTCGCGGATGACGCGGGCATGCATTCTTCGCAGAACGAGCAGGATTCGCGCCACCACGCGATTGCCTCGAAAATCCCGATGCTGGAGCCGTCGGATTCCGCAGAAGCGCGTGCGTTTACCATGCGTGCTTTTGAGCTGTCCGAGCAGTTTGACACGCCGGTCATCCTCAAGATGTGCACGCGTGTCGCGCATTCCCAGAGCATCGTTGAGACCGGTGAGCGCATGACGCCGCCGGAAAAGCCGTATGAAAAGAACATCGCCAAGTATGTCATGATGCCGGGCAATGCAAAGCGCCGCCATCCGCTGGTTGAGCAGCGCACCCGCGACCTGATCGCGTTCGCGGAGGACTGTGAGTTCAACCGTGTCGAGATGGGAGATACTGCACTCGGCATCATCACTTCCAGCACATGCTACCAGTACGCGAAGGAAGTG
The DNA here is from genome assembly GCA_945486175.1 of uncultured Clostridia bacterium. GTDB lineage: Bacteria > Bacillota > Clostridia > Oscillospirales > Butyricicoccaceae > Butyricicoccus_A. The sequence continues at coordinate 805 of CALYTA010000024.1, forward strand.
TTCGGCGACAACGCGTGCATCCTCAAGCTGGGCATGATTAACCCGCTGCCGGAGAAGCTGATTCTCGACTTCGCCGCAAAGGTAGACAAGCTGGTTGTCATCGAGGAGCTCGACCCGATTATCGAAAACCACTGCAAGCAGATCGGCCTGGCCGTCACCGGCAAGGATGTCCTGCCGATGGAGGATGAATTCTCCCAGAACCTGATTGCCGAAAAGCTCGGCGTTGCGGTACCGGAGAGCAAGAAGCTGGATGAGGCCATGCCGCCGCGTCCGCCGGTTATGTGTGCGGGATGTCCGCACCGCGGCCTGTTCTACACGCTGGCGAAGAACAAGTGCACTGTACTGGGCGACATCGGCTGTTATACGCTGGGGGCGGTTGCACCGCTGAACGCGATGGAGATGACGCTGTGTATGGGCGCTTCCATTTCCTCCATCCATGGCTTCAACAAGGCACTTGGCAAGGAAGCCGAGGGCAAGACGGTTGCCGTTATCGGCGATTCCACGTTCATGCATTCCGGCATGACCGGCCTTGCGAACATCGCATATAACCAGAGCAATTCCACCGTCATCATTCTGGACAACTCGATCACCGGCATGACCGGCCATCAGCAGAACCCGACGACGGGCTATAACATCAAGGGCGACCCGGCGGGCAAGATTGACCTCGAGGCACTGTGCCGCGCGATGGGCTTTGACCGCGTCCGCGTTGTCGACCCGTATGACCTGAAGGCTGTCGATACCGCTGTCAAGGAAGAACTGGCAGTGGATGCGCCGTCCGTCATCATCAGCCGCCGTCCGTGCGCGCTGCTCAAATATGTCAAGCACAATCCGCCGCTGAAGGTTGACAACGATGCCTGCCGCGGCTGCCGCAGCTGCATGAAGCTGGGCTGTCCGGCAATCAGCATCAAGAACGGCAAGGCAGTCATTGACAATACGCTGTGTGTCGGCTGCGGTGTCTGTCAGCAGCTGTGCGCATTCGATGCGCTCAAGTCCTGAGGAGGTGGCTGAATTATGACAAAGAATGTAATGATTGTCGGCGTCGGCGGTCAGGGCTCGCTGCTTGCGAGCAAGCTGCTCGGCCATCTGCTGCTGGAGCAGGGCTATGACGTCAAGGTATCTGAGGTTCACGGCATGAGCCAGCGCGGCGGCAGCGTAGTTACATATGTCCGCTTCGGCGATGCGGTTTATTCGCCGATTATCGACCGCGGTGAAGCGGATTTCATTGTTTCGTTTGAGAAGCTCGAAGCAGCCCGCTGGATGGAATACCTGAAGCCGGGCGGACGCGTCATCGTCAACACGCAGGAAATCGATCCGATGCCGGTCATCACCGGCGCAGCGCAGTATCCGGCTGATCTGGTGGAAAAAATGCGCGCACTGGGCGCACAGGTCGACGATATGGATGCGCTTGCCCTCGCTGTGGAGGCTGGTTCTCCGAAGGCAGTCAACCTGGTGCTGATGGGACGCCTGTCGCGTTATTTCGAGGATATTCCGGAGCAGGCATGGCAGGATGCCATCACCGCCTGTGTTCCGCCGAAGTTTCTGGAACTGAACAGAAAGGCATTTGCACTGGGACGTGCTAAATAACATAGAATTTCAAACGGTTTATAGATTCCAGTAGAGAGAAAGAGGATGATAACCATGAAGCAGTATTTCCAGCCTGAAATTGAGACCATGCCGGTCGAAGAAATCAAGAAGATGCAGAGCGAACGTCTGGTCAAGCAGGTACATCATGTCTATGAGAATGTTCCGTTTTACCGTGAACGCATGGATGCCGCAGGCATATCGCCGGATGACATCCATGGCATTGAGGATCTGCACAAGCTGCCGTTCATCACGAAGGATGACCTGCGCGACCAGTATCCGTACGGCCTGCTTGCAGTCCCGCTGGAGGACTGTGTGCGCATCCAGTCGACCAGCGGCACGACCGGCCGCCGTGTTGTTGCGTTCTACACCCAGCATGATCTGGATCTGTGGGAAGAGTGCTGCGCGCGTGCCATCGTTGCAGCGGGCGGCAGCAAGGAAGATGTGTGCCATGTATCCTATGGCTACGGCCTGTTCACCGGCGGCCCCGGCCTGAATGGCGGTTCGCATAAGGTCGGCTGCCTGACCCTGCCGATGTCCTCGGGCAATACTGACCGTCAGATTCAGTTTATGACGGATCTCGGCTCCACCATCCTGTGCTGCACCCCGTCGTATGCGGCATATCTGGCTGAGAGCATCAATGAGCGCGGCCTGCGCGACAAGATCAAGCTGAAGGCGGGTATTTTCGGCGCAGAGGCGTGGACAGAGGAAATGCGCCATGACATCGAGAAGAACCTCGGCATCAAGGCGTATGATATCTATGGCCTGACTGAGATTTCCGGCCCGGGTGTCTCCTTTGAATGTGAGGAGCAGGGCGGCATGCACATCAATGAAGACCACTTCATTGCGGAGATCATCGATCCGAAGACCGGAGAGGTTCTGCCGGAAGGCTCCCGCGGCGAGCTGGTATTCACCTGCATCACCAAGGAAGCATTCCCGCTGCTGCGTTACCGCACGCGTGATATCGCGATTCTGACCCGCAAGCCGTGCTCCTGCGGACGCACCCATATCCGCATGACCAAGCCGCTCGGCCGCAGTGATGACATGATGGTTGTCAAGGGCGTCAATGTATTCCCGTCCCAGATTGAGACCGTTCTGCTCAATGAGGGCTATCCGGCCAACTATGAGCTGATTGTCGACCGTGTCCACAACAGCGATACGATTGAGGTCAAGGTCGAGATGTCGCAGGAGATGTTCGATGACCTGGAAACCACCATTGCACAGCGTGAGAAGAAGCTGGTTGCCAGCCTGAAATCCATGCTGGGTATCGGCGTCGATGTCAAGCTGGTCGCACCGAAGACCATCACGCGCAGTGAGGGTAAGGCAGTCCGCGTTATCGACAAGCGCAACCTGTACCAGAACTGATTGATATAAAAAACGTCCCGCTGTATTTCGGTACAGCGGGACGAAATTTTTTTCACAGAAAACCGGAGCTCTCTGCGCGTTTGCAGAGGTCTCCGGTTGTTTTTTTATTTTGCGGGAAACGTGTCAGATGCCGAGCAGCTTTTGCGCGTTATTTCCGAGGATATCCGCGAGCTCTTCATCTGTAAAGCCGGCATTGCGGACAAAGTCCAGCGTTTCCTCCTGGTCGCTCCACGGGCTGTCTGTGGCGAACAGGACGCGCTTTGTGCCGTGCCGGCGCACCAGGCGGGCGAATGCCGCGCGGTTCAGGTTGTGTGATTCCTCCGGCGTGCGTGTCGTACCGGGTGCGGCGACAATCTCACCGGTGGAGAATGCCGTATCGAAATACAGCGGCAGGCCTGCCAGCTCCTGCTCGACGGCATTCCAGTCTGCCCAGCCGCCCATGTGCGCGAGCACCAGCCTGTCCGGCGAGACTTCGCGCATGACATGCTGGATCTGCTGCGGGGTGCAGTAGTTGTGCCCCGGAATGCCGATGTCCCAGCCCGCATGCGTCAGGACGATCAGTCCCAGCTCGGAGGCGCGGTCAATGATGCGCAGGAAGCGGATGTCATCAAAATCAGTGTCCTGATAGGCGGGATGGATTTTGATGCCGCGCAGGCCCATATCCTGCACGTGAGCCAGCTCCGCGCGGTAATCCGGCGTATCCGGATGCATGCCGCCGAATGACAGCAGGCCGGTTTCCTGCCAGTGCTCATTTGCGCGCGCTGCGGCTTCGTTGAGCTTGTGAACCTGTCCGGTGTTGGTCATGACCGGGAGCAGGATGGAAATATCGATGTGTGCGCGGTCCATGGAACGGCGCAGGCCGTCTGTCGTGCCGTCGGTATATGGCTTGGAGCGCGACAGGTGCTGGAGCTTTTGCAGCACGCCCTCCGCGATTTTGGATGGGAAGGTGTGCGCGTGAAAATCAATAATCATGAAATGGGTTCCTCCTCATTGGAACAGCCGGTCAGAATGGAATCCAGCGGCGTTTTCAGCCTGTGGCTGAAGAACTTGACCACCAGTCCGGTGCAGCACGCCGCAAGAATCGTGCCCTCGCGCGTTCCCTGAATCGTGAAATCAAAAAACAGCAGGGACAGCACCAACGCGAGGATGACACAGCTGATATCAAAGCCGATTTTGACATTGCCGAATTCCACATGTATGGTATCCGAGACTGCCTTGACAAAAGCTTCCCCGGAATTCATGATGACATTCGCGATAACTGCAAGAGAGACACCGAAGCCGAGTACAATTGTGCCGATGACGACCATCAGCACGCGCATGGGATAGGTGTCGGCGGTAAACCACGAAATCAGCCACATGCCGAAGTCGGTAAACCAGCCGAACAGGAAGGACAGCGGCACCTGGAGCAGCTGAATCCACTGGAATTTCCGGCGGAGAATGACAATCTGTCCGACGATGAGCACGCAGTTCCAGATAATGAGCCAGTTGCCGAGCGACAATGCGGGAAAGCGCAGGCTGAGCACATTGGCGACAGAGGAAATCGGCGAAACGCCGAGCTCTCCTTTCTTTGTGATGGCGACGCCGAGCGCCGCAAAAAACAGGCTGATGATAAACAGCACATAGCGTTTGGTGAGTTCTTTTTTCTGCATGGATACTCCTGAATATTTTGTGATAGGTGGGAAACGAATGACGCACAGGCAGAGCCTGCATGGATATACCACAAAAAAGCGGTATACCGGATATAATCCAGTATACCACTTTTGCTTGAAAAACGGAATTTTATTTGCCGAGCGCGGTCTTCTGCGGAACAATGGTGTCCTTGTTGTAGCAGGCAAAGGTCTCTTCAACCAGCTGCTTGTTGGGCGCCGGGGTAAACAGGCTGACAATCGGGACGATAATCAGGCCTGCGATCATAGCCAGTGCACCGGAGTTGATCGGAGACTGGAGCAGAACCGGGAAGCTGGAACGGAACAGCATGTTGGCTACCATCAGGCCGCAGCCAAAGATGAAGCTGACCCAGCAGGCCGCCTTCGTGGTGCGTTTCCAGTACAGGCCGTACAGGAACGGTGCGAGGAATGCACCTGCGAGTGCACCCCACGAAATGCCCATCAGCTGTGCGATGAAGGTGACATTGCTCTTGTACTGGATGATCGCGATAATCGCGGAAATGGCGATGAAGACGAAGATAAATGCGCGGATCCACATCAGCTGCTGCTTCTGGTTCATCTTCTTCATGAATGTGCCCTTGAGGAAGTCGATGGTCAGCGTGGAGCTGGACGCCATGACGAGCGAGGACAGCGTGGACATCGACGCGGACAGCACAAGGATGACAACCAGTGCGATGAGCAGGGGGGACAGATTGGACAGCATGGTCGGAATGACTGAGTCATAACCGTCCGCCGCAATGTCGATCTGCTCGGAGAACAGGCGTCCGAAGCCGCCGAGGAAATAGCAGCCGCCGGAGACAACCAGTGCGAACAGTGTGGAAATCATTGTGCCCTTCTGGATGGCAGCCTCGTCCTTGATGGCGTAGAACTTCTGCACCATCTGCGGCAGGCCCCATGTACCGAGGCTGGTCAGGATGACAACGCCGAGCAGGTTGAGCGGGTCAGGGCCGAAGAACGATGCAAATACACCCGGCTGGGTGGATGCGGTTTCATCGGTGACCTCAGCAAGGCCGCGGACTGCTTCCATGAAGCCGCCCTTGCTTGCCAGAACGGCAGCGATGACGGCGACAATGCCGACGAGCATGATAACGCCCTGAATGAAGTCGTTGATTGCAGTTGCCATGTAGCCGCCTGCAATGACATAAATGGCGGTCAGGATCGCCATGAGGACGATACAGACCGTGTAGTCGATGTTAAATGCCATGCCGAACAGGCGGGACAGGCCGTTGTACAGCGAGGCGGTATACGGGATCAGGAAAATGAAAATGATGACGGATGCACCGACCTTGAGTGCCGGGCTGTCAAAACGCGTACCGAAGAATGCCGGCATGGTTGCGGAATCCAGATGCTGCGTCATGATGCGCGTGCGGCGTCCGAGAATGACCCATGCGAGCAGTGAGCCGATGAGCGCATTGCCGATGCCGATCCAGGTGGATGCAAGGCCATATTTCCAGCCGAACTGTCCTGCATAGCCGACAAAGATGACGGCGGAAAAATAGGATGTGCCATAGGCAAAGGCAGTCAGCCATGGGCCAACCGAACGTCCGCCGAGGACAAAGCCATCGACGTCGGTCGCATGCCGGCGGCAATACAGGCCGATGCCGATCAGAACGGCGAAATAGATGATAAGTACGAGTAACTTCACAAAAATCCTCTCTCTTTCTATGAAACTGTCTGTACACCCGCAGAAAATGCGATCAAGTGCAACAGAGCAAGTATACTTTAACACATAAAAGCAGTGAAGTCAAGAAAAACAGGGTGAGTTCATACTTTTGCCTCATAAATGTGGGGGATTACAGGGAATGGAACATCTGGCGGAATTTCGCAGGGGTCAGGCCATTGATGCGCCGGAAGGTGCGGATGAAATTGGAGGAGGAGCAGAACGCGCAGGCGGCGGCAATCTGCTCAATGCTGTCGGAGGTCTCCAGCAGCAGTTGTTTAGCGTGCAGCAGGCGCACCTCCGTGAGATAGGAGTGCGGGGAAGTGCCAATCTCCATGCGGAAGATTCTCGAAAAATGATAGCGGCTGAGCGCCGCCTGTGCCGCGATGTCGTCGACCGAGATATTTTCCCGATAGTGTGCGAAGATGTAGTTCTTTGCGCGCACGACCGGGGGTGACAGGCTGCGCGATGGCTCTGCATTGAGCAGAGCGAGCAGGCGGTGAATGCAGACGGAACTGCTGTCGTCGTTACCCGCCTGTGTGCGCAGCAGCTGCTGCATGCGGGCAAAATGCTGTTCGGCTTCCGGATGGTTTGGGAAATGTGCGCCCGCGCGCTTCCACAGCCGGTCACAGTAGGCCTGCGATGCCGCGCCGCGGAAATGGAACCAGTAAAAACGGACCGGCCCTCTCGCGTGGTATTCGTGCGGGTGCTTGCAGTCGAGCAGGACAATGTCGTTTGCACCTGCTGTGAACGACTGCCCGCGGCAGGTGAAATACAGCTCGCCGTCAGTGATATAAAACAGCAGAAATGCATCGAATGTGCGGTGTGAGACGACATAAGGCGATGCACAGAGGTATTTTGCACCCCACATTGGATAGAACAGGCTTTCCCTCGCAAAATCGGACGCGGAATAAAAGAATATGCCGTCCTTTTCGAGTATGCCGGACTCGGATAAAATAACACCCTCTGGTACGAAATTCATAAGCACCTCCAACAGCACAAAAAGCACATGATTGCGCACGCGCGGCCAGTGACCGGCTCTTTTGTTTATGATATCATTGGTTCAACGAAAAGACAAGCACACAGAAGAGAACGTGAAGGAGTGTTTTTCAAATGAAGGAAATTCGCATTGGACTGATTGGCGCGGGCTGGATGGGCAAGGCACACACCACCGCATTTCACAACGCAAGAATGATTTTTGGCGACGATATGCCGGTTTTTGAGCTGGTATCCGACGTCAGTGAGCAGCAGGTATCTGCATTTGCAAAACAGATGGGATACAATCGGTATACCACCGACTGGATGGAAGTTGTCACCGATCCGAGTGTGGACCTGATCGACGTCGCAACACCGAACTGCATGCACTTTGAAATGGCAAAGGCAGCGTTAGAGCACGGAAAGCATGTTTTCTGCGAGAAGCCGCTCAGCCTGAGCGCGGAGCAGTCGCGCATTCTGGCGGACCTCGCAAAGGAGAAGGGCGTTGTCAATTACTGCGGTTTCTCGAATATCATGAACCCGGCAAACCAGTATGTCGCGGAGCTGGTA
>CALYTA010000025.1 GCA_945486175.1 uncultured Clostridia bacterium
GACTACGCCGATATCGCACACGCCGTGCTCGACGTAGGTGATGACGTCCGCTGCCTTCGCGAGGACAAGTTCAATATTGGAATCCGGCAGCTTAAAAATCAGCTTGCGCGAACCGGAGCGCAGCTCACTGACATCGTAGCCGGAGTGCTCCAGCAGCTCGAGTGTTTTCTTTTCCAGTCTGCCCTTGGTCAGGGCAATGCGGATTGTATTCTCCGGTGTCATGCCTGCACCTCCGTCTTCTGAATGCCGTTTTTGTCAAAGGTCACCAGCATGCGGTAGCCCTTTCTCTTTGCAATTTCCATCGCCTGCTCCAGCGTGTCGCACGGTGCAAGCTCCGCCAGCTTTCCGCTGACATGGATGTAATCGAGCGCCAGCTTCAGATAGCCTGCGCCGCAGAACACCAGCTCCTCAGCCGTCTGCTCCTGCTTCAGTTCAACCGAATCGGACAGCTCATCGATATCGATGGCAAAGCCGGTCGCCGGGATATCCCTGCCGAACTTTCCGCACAGGCTGTCATACCGTCCGCCAACCAGAACCGGCGCGCCTGCGCCGCCCATATACCCGCGGAACATCATGCCGGTATAGTAGTCGATTTCCTGTACCAAGCCGAGGTCAATCATGACATTCTCGCCAAAGCCCGCGGTGGTAATCGCATCAATCAGGTCGCGCAGGTATTCAACCGCACGCAGCACCTCGCTGTTGTCGGTCAGGCGGGCAACCTCTTCCAGCACCTCGCCGCCGCCGAACAGCGTCGGCATCGCCTTGAGTGCCTGATATGCTTCGCGGTCCTTGAACGGCTCGAGCACGTCGCCCAGCGCCGCATACGACTTGTTTTCAATATGCGAACGGATGGTTTCCTCTGTCTCCGCGTCGACATCCAGCGAGGCAATCAGCGCCTTGTAAATCGCCGCATGGCCCAGCTCAATGCGGAAGGTCTCGCCCTTGACCGCTGCGAGCGCCTCAAAGGCCGCCGTCAGGATATCCAGATCCGCCATCATGCCCTTTGCACCGAGCAGCTCCGCGCCCGCCTGCATGACTTCGGTGGAATGTCCGCGGTGGAACGAGCTGGCGCGGTGCACCTTCTGTACATAGTACAGGCGCAGCGGCAGCGCTTCGTCATCCAGCTTGGTGGTCACGACGCGCGCAATCGGGGTCGTGTTGTCCGGGCGCAGGACCAGCAGGCGGCCGTTGCGGTCAGTCAGCTTGTACATCTTTTCCTGCCCGATGGACGAGCCGGCCTGTACAAATACGTCATAATATTCCAGCGACGGGGTAATGATCTCATCATACCCGCGCGCCTCTAACAGATTACGGATTCTTCTCTCATTCTGCCGGAACAGGCGCGTCGCCGCAAACAGACGGTCACGGCTGCCCTCCGGTGTGGAGATCGCATATTGATTCATAGTGTTTCGTACCTCTATACCATTTATTGTTTTATCACTTTAACGCGTTAACATAATACCATTTATGCAATTTGCTGTCAAGCATTCTTTGCCATTTCGGGCAGAATAAATCCAAAAAGCCAAAATACAGTTCAAATTTCGCGCATTTCGCGCGTGTAACATTGTGCAAAACAGACAAAACTCAGAACAGCGAAACCTGCGTGCTCTCTGGCATATCTGCCAGCGCGCCGATCTGCCCGAGCAGCTCGACAACGCCCTTCGACACCTTCGGACAGCGGATGACAACCTCCTCCTGCGAGAGGAACGGGCCGTTTTTGCGCTCCTCCACGATGGAGAGCGCAGCCTGCTCGCCGATGCCCGGCATGGATGTAAACGGCGGAATCAGGCCATTTTCCGTGACCAGAAATGTTGTCGCATCCGATTTGTAGATATCCATCGGCTCAAACACAAAGCCGCGCCGGTAAAATTCATGCACGACCTCCAGCGTTGTCATCATATCATTTTCTGCGGCAGAAATCGTCTTTTCGCGCGTCTTCTGCTGCAATTCGTGGATTTTGTCCACACAGACCTCGTCGCCGCGGATCATGCACGACGCGTCAAAGCCCTTCGCGCGGATAGAAAAATACGCCGAATAGAACGCGAGCGGCTTGTGTACCTTGAACCACGCAATGCGGAACGCCATCATGACATACGCGACCGCATGCGCCTTCGGGAACATGTACTTGATCTTTTTGCACGAGTCGATATACCACTCCGGTACATCCTGTGCCCGCATGGCCTCCTCCATCTCGGGCTTGAGGCCCTTGCCCTTTCGCACGGACTCCATCGTCTGGAAGCTGAGCTTCGGCTCGACACCCTTGCCCAGCAGGTAGTTCATGATATCGTCACGGCAGCAGATACATTCCTTCAGCGGGACACCCTGCTCGACCAGTGTCTGCGCATTGCCCAGCCAGACGTCCGTACCGTGCGACAAACCGGAAATACACAGCAGTTCGTCGAATGATGTCGGCTTGGTGTCGCGCACCATTCCGCGGACAAATTTTGTGCCGAACTCCGGCACCGCGATACAGCCGAGGTCGCCCAGTATCGGGTCGGGCTCATCGGACACATAGTGCAGCGCCTTGTTGGAGGTGAACAGGCTCATGACATCCGGGTCATTGAGCGGAATTTCGCGCGCATTGACGCCCGTCAGCTCCTCCAGATGCTTGATGATCGTCGGATCATCGTGCCCGAGCTCGTCCAGCTTGAGCAGGTTTTCATCGATAGAATGATATTCGAAATGGGTGGTGATGATGTCGGAATTGGGATCGTCTGCCGGATGCTGTACCGGGCAGAAGTCGTAAATATCGACCTCCTTCGGGACGACAACGATGCCGCCCGGATGCTGTCCGGTCGTGCGCTTGATGCCCGTGCAGCCGGCGGTCAGGCGGTTTTCCTCCGCGCGCCCCGCCTGAATGCCGCGCTCATCCATGTACTTTTTGACATAGCCGTAGGCGGTCTTTTCCGCGACCGTGCCAATCGTGCCCGCGCGGAATACGTGGTCATGCCCGAACAGCTCGCCGGTGTACCAGTGGATTTTGGGCTGGTATTCGCCCGAAAAGTTCAGGTCAATATCCGGCACCTTGTCGCCGTTGAAGCCGAGGAAGGTCTCAAACGGGATGGAAAAGCCTTCGCGCCGCAGCTCCGCGCCGCAGTTCGGGCATTTTTTCTCCGGCAGGTCGACACCACAGCCATAGCCCTCATTTTCATGCCACTCGATGTAGTGGCAGTCGGGGCACAGGTAATGCGGCGCAAGCGAATTTACCTCGGTGATGTCTGACATAAACGCGACGAGCGACGAGCCAACCGAACCTCGCGAGCCGACCAGATAGCCGTCCTCCAGCGATTTGGCGACCAGCTTCTGCGCGATCATATACATCACGTCATAGCCGTTGCCGATAATCGAACCCAGCTCGCGCTCCAGACGCGCCTGTACCTTCTCCGGCAGCGGGTCGCCGTACATGCGCTTCGCCTTTTCGTAGCACATGGTCTCCAGTTCTTCCGCTGAATTGTCCATCTTCGGCGGATAGTTCTCGCGCGGGACAGGGCGCAGCGTGTCACACCAGTCCGCAATCAGGTTCGTGTTGGTGACGACGACCTCCATCGCGCGGTCTTCTCCGAGATAGGAAAATTCCTCCAGCATTTCATCTGTCGTCTTGAGATACAGCGGCGCCTGATTGTCCGCGTCCTTGAAGCCCATGCCCGCCATCAGGATGCGGCGGAACGCTTCATCCTGCGGCTCGAGGAAGTGCACATCGCCGGTAGCGACGCACGGCTTGCCCAGCTCGTCCGCAATCGCCAGAATCTGGCGGTTGTAATTGCGCAGATCCTCCTCGTCGCGCGCAGTGCCGTTTGCGATGAGGAATTTGTTGTTGCCAATCGGCTGGATTTCCAGATAATCATAAAAGTCCGCGATGCGCAGCAGCTCTTCATGCGATGCGCCGCCGATGAGTGCGGAAAACAGCTCGCCCGCCTCACAGGCCGAGCCGAAAATCAGACCCTCGCGGTGCCGGATCAGCTCGCTGCGCGGCATGATCGGCTTCTTATTATAATACTTCAGATGGGAATACGAAATCAGCTTGTAGAGATTTTTCAGTCCCGCCTGATTTTTTGCCAGGATAATGAAATGATAGCGGCGCAGGTTTTTCAGGCTGCCCGTCTTCGCCTTCAGGCCCGCCAGCAGCGGATTGATGTCGGAGATTTTTTCCGCATGCAGCTCGGTGCGCATTTTCTCAATCAGCTTGATAAAGATGCGCCCCAGCACTGCCGCGTCCTCACTCGCGCGGTGGTGGTCGAACGGGCCGACCTTGAGCGCCTTCGCCATGCTGTCCAGACGGTGGCGCGCCATGTCCGGAAACAGGATTTTGGACATTTCCACCGTGTCAATCGAGGTAAAATCCCGCTGGATGCCCAGCCGTTCACAGCCCTTGTTCACAAACGCCATGTCAAAGCCCGCGTTATGCGCGACAAGCGGCAGATCACCGGCAAATTCCAAAAATGCGGGTAGCGCGTCCGCCAAATCAGGGGCATCTGCCACAGTTTCATCCGAAATGCCGGTCAGCTCGGTGATATTCGCCGGAATCGGCTTGTGCGGATTGACATAGGTCTGGAATTCCTCCAGCACCTCGCCGCCGCGCACCTTGACCGCCGCGATTTCCGTGATCTCCTCAAATTCCGGCTTGAGGCCCGTGGTCTCCGTGTCGAAACAGACAAAGGTCTCATCCAGCGGCGCATCATACCTGCCTTTGACGACCGAGACCCCTCCGGAATCGTCGACATAATACGCCTCTACGCCGTACAGCACCTTGAGGTCAATGCCGTTGCGCTCGATGGCGTGCATCGCGTCCGGGAACGCCTGTGCAACGCCGTGGTCGGTCACGGCAATCGCCGTATGCCCCCACGATTTCGCGCGCTTCATCAGGTTCTTCATCGGGGAAATACCGTCCATCGTGGACATATTCGTGTGCAGATGCAGCTCGACGCGCTTTTTCTCCGCCGTATCCTGGCGCTCCGGCTTTTGGCTCAGCACAATGCCGGTCGGCTCGAGGATGGTCTCCTTTTCGTAGGTATCGTAGCTGATTTTGCCCTGTACGGTCAGATACATGCCGGTTTTGATGACATCCATCAGCTCCCCGGCCTTTTCCTTCGCCATGAACTTGCTCACGCGCATGGAGCTTGTCCAGTCGGTGATATCAAAGCCGACCTTGATCCATTCCCTGCCGGTATTTTTGCTCTTGATCTCACGGTGCTCGACAAAGAACACCTCGCCGCGGATGGTTGCGCTGTCCACCGCGCCGATTGCTTCGCGGATGGACACAACCGGCTGGTCAAACAGCTTGCCGAACAGGACGTTTTCGTTCTTTTTGACTGCAAACGACTTGCGCGGGCGATAGCTCTTTTCCTTCTTTGCCGGGCTCGGTTCCTCTTTTTTCGGCTTTTCCTGTGCCGGTGCAGACGCTTCTGCCGCAGCTGCCTTTTGCAGGCGCTCCGCGCGCTTTTCGGCTGTCTTTTCGTCGAATTTGCGCTCGGCTTCCTCATCTACATGTACCATGTTCACCGGACACTCCAGCCCGGTTTCCGTGCGGATCATCTCCGGCAGCTGGCGCAGATCGGTGGACAGGTATTCCGCGCCGGTGGACAGCATGGAAACCGAAAGCCCGTCATCTGTCACCTGCCAGCGGCTGTCCGCCAGATAGCCCTGTGCGGACGGCCTGCGCAGCACGAGATAATCGCGCAGGCTCTGTAGATACGGCTCAGTCAGGCTGCCGAGGTCATAGCGCGGCGCAATGCGCACGCGCGAAAAGCCATATGCGGAGCGAATGCCCTTTTCCATATCAAGCAGCGCTTTTCGCGGCACAATTTCGTCAAAATGTACCCTGCAGACCACTGCTTTTTTGTCGTGACTGACCGCAACAGAGCATACCTCTCCGCCGGAAAGGTATGCTCCATGGTCCTGGTCTTCATATCGTTCAAACAGGTCTCCCAATGTTGTCAAGGGTTATCTGCTCTCCTTTATCATCGCATGAATTTCCTTCATCAGTTCATCTACCAGCTGGTCCTGCGGCACCTTGCGCAGGATTTCGCCCTTGCGGAAAATCAGGCCTTCGCCGTCGCCGCCCGCGATGCCGATATCAGCCTCACGGGCCTCGCCCGGCCCATTGACCGCACAGCCCATGACAGCGACCTTCAATTTGGCATCCAGACCGGCCACGCGCTGTTCGACCTCATTGGCAATTTCAATCAGGTTGATTTTCGTGCGCCCGCATGTCGGGCAGGAGACGATATTCACGCCCGTGTCGTTCAGTCCGACCGCCTTCAAAATCGCATATGCCGCGGTGATTTCATGCACCGGGTCTGCCGTCAGCGAGACGCGGATGGTGTCGCCAATGCCGAGCGCAAGCAGGCCGCCGATGCCCGCCGCCGACTTGATGGTGCCCATGTATTCCGTACCCGCCTCGGTCACGCCGAGGTGCAGCGGATAATTGGTCTTCTCATGCATCAGCTGGTACGCACGCATGGTTGTCGGCACGCTGGACGACTTGAGCGAAATGCAGATATCGTCAAAGCCGTATTTGTTGAGCAGCGAGACATGATACAGCGCGCTCTCCACCATCGCCTCCGGTGTCGGCGAGCCGTATTTTTTCAGGATTTCCTTTTCAATCGAACCGGAATTGACGCCGATGCGGATTGGGATGTGCCGTTCTTTGCACGCCTCCGCAACCGCCTTCACGCGCTCCTCCGCGCCGATGTTGCCCGGATTGATGCGGATCGCGCCCACGCCCGCCTCGGCGGATGCCAGTGCAAGCCGGTAATCGAAGTGAATGTCCGCAACCACCGGGATGGGAGACTGCGCGCAGATGATTTTCATTGCCTCTGCGGCTTCCATATCCGGTACCGTGCAGCGGACAATATGGCAGCCAGCCGCCGCCAGACGTTCAATCTGTGCCAGCGTCGCCGCTGCGTCGCGCGTATCCGTGTTGGTCATCGACTGCACGGCAATCGGCGCGCCGCCGCCGACCGGAACATTTCCCACCATAATCTGTTTCGTATTCATATGCTGTCTCCTTGTTTTTGCCCGTTTTCACACTGCTCAGCCAACCATGCGCAGAATATCCTGGCAGGTGACATACAGCATAAACAGCATGAGAACGGCAAATCCACCCAGATGAATATAGCCTTCATATTTGCGCGGAACCGGACGCCGCGCAACCAGTTCGATGAGCACAAACAGCAGCCGTCCGCCATCCAGCGCCGGAATCGGCAGCAGGTTCATCACGCCGAGGTTGATCGAAATGAACGCAACCAGCAGGAAGAAGCTCTGCATGCTGCTCTGTGCGGTCTGCGCGAGCACATCCGTGACGCCGACCGGGCCGGACATCTGATCCATGCCCACCTTTCCGGTGACAAGGTCACCCAGGCTGATCCACACCAGCCGCGCAAAATCAATAGATTTGTACACTGCCTGCTGGATTTTATTGACAAAGCCCAGCTCAGTTACCTCAAAATTCAGGCCGTACCGCAGCGTGCCGTCATATTCTGCCGGCTCCAGCGGCACATCCGCCAGCGTCAGCTTTTTGCCATCGCGCTCCACGACAATTTCATACTTTGTATCATCGCCGCGGCTCAGCCCGGTCGAAATGTCCGACGAGAGCAGAATGCGGAAGCCGTCGATGCTCACAATGCGGTCGCCTTCCATCAGCATGCTCTCACCCTGCGACGGAAACCCATCGGCAAACGATTCAATCACCGGGATGGCAGCCTCTTTCTGCGGCAGGACGAGCAGCAGGACGATGAGGAAGCCGATGAGGAAATTCATCAACGCACCGGCAGCGAGAATGAGTGCACGCCAGCCGATGGGCGCGCCGGACAGGGTACCCGGCGATTCATCCTCGGAATCCTCTCCATCCATGACACAGGCGCCGCCAAACGGCAGCAGGCACAGCTTAAAATCGGTCTCGCCGAATTTGTGGTGCAGGATGGCAGGGCCCATGCCCACCCAGAATTCCAGAACGCGCACGCCTGCCGCCTTCGCCGCCATGAAATGGCCGAATTCATGCACAATGATGAGAAAGCCAAACGCCAGAATGGCCAGAATTACAGTTGCTATGGTCAAAAAAACACCTCTTACTCTGCGAGGGAATAGACGACCTCGCGCGCCGCGCGGTCGCTCTCAAGCACATCATCCACCGTGATCTCCGGCAGATAATCCACCGCATCCATCGCCCCACGCACCAGCTCGGGAATGCGGTAAAACGGAATGCGGTCATGCAGAAACAGATCGACAGCCGCTTCATTCGCACCGTTCATGACCGCACCGAGATTGCCGCGGGCAGCTGCCGCACGGCGAGCCAGTCCGAGTGCCGGAAATGCCTCTTCATCCGGCGCAAAAAACGTCAGATTGTGGCGGCGCGGCAGGTCGAGCGGCGGCACCTTGCACGGTACACGCTGCGGATACGTCAGTGCGTACTGGATCGGCAGGCGCATATCCGGGTTGCCCAGCTGCGCGATAACCGAACCATCTTCAAATTCCACTGCCGAATGCACGATACTCTCGCGGTGCACGACA
>CALYTA010000026.1 GCA_945486175.1 uncultured Clostridia bacterium
TTCTGTATGGTGCATTCGATTATCTTCTGCGCCCGCTGACGGAAGAAACGCTGCTGCCTGTCATCCTGCGCGTGCGTGACCGCATCGGACAGGGAGCTTCGGTTTTGCAGCGGGAAAGCATTGCACTTGCGGAGGAAATGGGTTCGCCGCAGCTTGTACAGCGCTTTGACGAGGTGGTACAGGCACTTGCCGATGCACAGGGAAACAATGCCCGTTTGGATGTCATGGTGCGCACGCTCTACCGGGCAGCGGTGGAGCGCACGTTTGCAGACCGCCCGTGGCTGGCGCGTTTTGAGCAGCAGGAAGCGTATGATGCCATCGACTGGATGGGCAGCAGCAGCCGGAGCATTGTGCGCGATTACTGCAGAAGAAGGCTGGAAGAGCTGAGCGGCAGAATTGCTGCGCTGTATCCCAAGACCGGCTGTGCCAAGCTGGACAATATTCTGCTGTATCTGCTGGACAATGTGGACGGCGGATGCCTGCAAAAGGATGTGGCGGCAGCGCATTATCTGAGCAATACGGCGCTCAGTGAGCTGTTCCGCAGCCAGCTGGGACGAACATACCGCAGTTATGTCACGGATATCAAAATGCTGCGCGCACAGTATCTGCTCAAATATACCGACCAGAAGGTCTATGAAATCAGCGCACAGCTGGGCTACCGGGATGTGAATTATTTTTCCCGTATGTTCCGGCAGCGCTATGGCGTCCCGCTTTCACAATACCGTCAGCAGATGCAGGATTACCAGATTTAAGACAAAGGCACTTTGCAGGGAATGCGCTCCCTGTGAGGTGCCTTTTTTCGTGAACAAATCCAGCGCGTTACGGTAAGGAACTGGAAAAACCCGTAAATTTTTCAGAAATCAGGCGAAATCCATGAAAATTTTCATAAATGCCGAAAAAGGGTTGCATCCCTGACGCAAGCCAGATATAATAGCCACATTAAATCTACTAAACCTACCGAATAAGTAGGAATAAAACGAACGAAAGGGATGATTGTTTATGCAGTACCAAACCAACCAGCAGAATCTCCCTCTTTTGCGAATGCGATGTCGCAGATGAAAAACAGACGCACACACATCACATCGAATATCAGAAAGAGGAATGAAATTATGACATACAAAAAGAGAGTATCTGCAATTTTACTGGCATCCGCACTGACTGTCGGCGCACTGGCAGGCTGCGGAAACACTTCGGACAGCAGTTCGGCTTCCGGCTCCGGAGAAAGCGGCAGCTCGGCTGAACTGACCAACGTGTCCTATGACCCGACCCGCGAGCTGTATGAGGCGTACAATGAGGCCTTTGCAGCATATTGGAAGGAACAGACCGGTCAGGACGTCACGGTCACGCAGTCACATGGCGGCTCGGGCAAGCAGGCGCTTGAGGTTGCAAATGGTCTGGAAGCGGACGTCGTAACCCTGGCGCTGGAGGGCGATGTCGATGCAGTCAAGGATGCCGGCCTGATTGAGGACGGTTATACGGAAGAATTTGACAATGACAGCGCGCCGTACACTTCCTCCATTGTCTTCCTTGTCCGCAAGGACAATCCGAAAGACATTCAGGACTGGGATGACCTGCTGAGAGACGATGTCGGTGTCATCACGCCGAATCCGAAGACCTCCGGCGGCGCACGCTGGAACTACCTTGCGGCGTGGTACTATTTTGAGAAGCAGGGTCAGAGTGAGGAGCAGATTGCGGAGAGCATGAAGACACTGTACTCCCATGTACTGGTTCTCGACTCCGGTGCACGCGGCTCGACGACATCTTTTGTCGAAAACAAGCAGGGCGATGTACTGCTTGCATGGGAGAACGAAGCATTCCTGTCTCTGGAAGAATATCCGGGAGAATATGAGATTGTCATTCCGTCCGTATCCATTCTGTGCCAGCCGACCGTAGCGGTTGTGGATGAGGTCGTTGACAGCCGCGGCACGCGCGATGTGGCAACCGAATACCTGAGCTATCTGTACTCCGATGAGGCACAGCGCATTGAGGCGGAAAACTTTTATCGTCCGTCCAATGAGGAAATCCTGAAGGAATACACCTCCGACAGTGAAAGCAAGACCATCACGGAAATCCCGGAGGACAACAAGTGGATTATTTCCAACGGTTTTGAGCTGACCAACATCAACCATTTCGGCGGCTGGACGGAAGCGGCAGAAAAGCACTTTGTCGACGGCGGCGTGTTTGACAGCATTTACGAAGAAAAATAAAGAAATTCATTGATGTGGGGCGGGCTGAAAAGCCCGCCCCCAGTGAAGACAGCGGAAAGGAATGAATCGCTTTGAAAAAGAAAAGAAAACAGAGGAGGGTTATACCGGGATTCGGTTTGTCGCTGGGCATTACCGTCACACTGCTCAGCCTGATTGTCGTCATTCCGCTGTGTTCACTGGTGGTTTTCTCCTCGCAGTTATCGTTTTCGGAATTTATCTCGACCGTCACCAGCCCGCGTGTGCTGGCGAGCTATCGGGTCAGCTTTCAGACGGCACTGGTTGCTGCACTCATCAATGCCGTGGTCGGACTGATGATCGCATGGGTGTTGGTTCGCTATCAGTTCCCGGGCAAGCGCATCATGGATGGACTGATTGAGGTTCCGTTTGCCCTGCCGACAGCGGTCGCCGGCATTTCACTGACTCACATGACAGTTGACAGCGGCTGGGTCGGCAGTATTTTCCATAAATTCGGCATTGAAGTTGCGTATACGCGCATCGGCATCACGATTGCACTGGTATTCATCGGCATTCCGTTTGTCGTGCGCTCCGTCCAGCCGGTGCTCGAAAAGCTCGATCCGCAGTATGAGGAAGCGGCAAGCATGCTCGGTGCAGGCCGGACATACAGCTTCTTCCGGATTATTTTACCGGAAATCTTCCCGGCACTGGTCGCGGGCTTTACGATGGCATTTGCCCGCAGCCTGGGCGAATACGGCAGCGTCGTGTTTATCGCGGGCAATACCCCCTTTGAAACAGAGATCACGCCGCTGCTCATCATGTCCCAGTTACAGGAATATGACTACGCGAGCGCGACATCGATTGCACTCGTCATGCTGGCAGCCGCGTTCCTGATTTTGTTTGTCAACGCAGTCCTGCAAAGCAGGGCTTCCAAAATCGTCAGCGGCATCGGATAAGGAGGGATCAGCTTTGAAACAGAACGAACAGTCCGGCGCTGTCAAATGGCTTCTCATTGCATTCAGCGCAATTTTTCTGGCAGTGATGCTGATTCTGCCGCTGATCTATGTCCTGATTACAGCATTCCGTGAGGGTGTGCAGCCCTATCTGGAGGCAGTCACCGATCCGTATGCGCTCAAGTCCATCCAGCTGACACTGGAGGCGACTGTGATTGCGGTTGTCGTCAACACGATATTCGGACTTTTCGCATCATGGTGCATAACGAAATTCCAGTTCCGCGGAAAAAAGGTCATCTCGACACTGATTGACCTGCCGCTGACGGTTTCCCCGATCATTGCAGGCCTGATTTATGTCCTGACCTTCGGGCGGCAGAGCTTTCTGTATCCGTACCTGAAAGCCGCAAACATCTCGATTATTTATGCCGTTCCGGGCATTGTACTCGCAACTATTTTTGTCACCTTTCCGTTTATTTCGCGCGAGATTATCCCCGTGCTGACGGCGGCAGGCAAGGACGAGGAAGAAGCGGCAGCACTGATGGGCGCAGGCGGCTGGACGATTTTCCGGCGCGTCACCTTCCCGCATATCAAGTGGGCGCTGCTGTATGGCATTGTGCTGTGCACGGCGCGTGCAATGGGTGAATTCGGCGCGGTATCCGTCCTCTCCGGACATCTGAGAGGCAAGACAAATACAATGCCGCTGTACATCGAGCTGCTGTATCAGGGCTATGACTTCACGGGTGCATTCGCAGTGTCGTCCATTCTGGTTGTCATGGCAATCATCATTCTGGTCCTGCGCAGCGTATTGGAATACCGGGGTAAGAAAAACGAGGAGTAAGCATGGAAAAGAACTATTATGTGGAGCTGAAAGGGGTTAACAAGAGCTTTGGCAGCTTTCAGGCATCCAAGGATATCAGTTTTGGAATAGAAAAAGGCAAGCTGATCGGCCTGCTGGGACCGAGTGGCAGCGGTAAAACCACCATTCTCCGCATGCTGGCAGGTCTGGAAACAGCAGACAGCGGTGATATCATCATCGATGGCACGGTAGTCAACGACGTACCGGCGAGCAAGCGCGGCATTGGATTTGTGTTTCAGAATTATGCGCTGTTCCGCTATCTGACTGTATATGAAAACATCGCGTTCGGCCTGAAGGTACAGAAATGGCCGAAGGAAAAAATCCGGGCACGTGTCGAGGAAATGCTCCGGCTGGTCGGCCTGGAGGATACCGCAAAGCGCTATCCGAACCAGCTGTCCGGCGGACAGCGGCAGCGCATTGCGTTTGCCCGCGCACTGGCTCCGCAGCCGCAGCTGCTTCTGCTCGATGAGCCGTTTGCGGCGGTCGACGCAAAGGTGCGTCAGGAGCTGCGCAGCTGGCTGCGAGAGATGATTTCGGCGGTCGGCGTCACGAGTATTTTCGTCACGCACGACCAGGACGAAGCAATTGAGGTCGCGGATGAGATCATCATCACCAACGAGGGACGCATTGAGCAGATCGGCACGCCGAAGGATATTTACCGGCAGCCGGACACGCCGTTTGTCGCACAGTTCATCGGCCAGTCGTCGATTGTCGAGGATTTTCGCCGGTTTGCCGGCTTTGAGCATGCAGGCAGCGGTGCCACACGCGCGGCTGTCCGCCCGGAATACATCAGTGTTTCCAAGCAGGGCGAGCTGCTCAAGTTCCCGGTCAACACCGAGACAGGCGTTGTCGAGCGCACCGCCTTCCGCGGCAGCGAGATTGAGCTGACCATCCGCGTGAAGGATACGCTGTTGACAGCGAAGCGCCTGCTGGACGACGCGCCGGTTTCCGTCGGTGAAACCGTACATGTGTTTATCTATCGCATTTATGCGTTTGACAACGAAAAGGCTTATGTCATTGAAAACGCGGCGCTGACTTCGCCGGATTCGATCGTTATCTGACGGGAGGGAATATCTGTGAAAACAACAACACTGGATACGGATATTCTCATCCTCGGCGGCGGCGCGGCGGGCTGCTATGCGGCGCTGACCCTGCGGGAAAAGGCACCGGATGCAAACGTGCTCATTCTGGAAAAGGCGGATATCCGGCGCAGCGGCTGCCTGGCGGCGGGCGTCAACGCACTCAATGCCTATATCGTGCCGGGCAAGACGCCGGATTTTTACGTGGATTATGCGAAAAAGGACGCGCACGGCATTGTGCGGGAGGACTTATTGCTCAGCATGAGTGAGCGCCTCAATGAGGTGACACACCGCCTGGAACAGCTTGGACTGGTTATTCTTAAGGATGAAAACGGAAATTATGTCACGCGCGGCAACCGCAATGTGAAGATCAACGGCGAGAACATCAAGCCGCTGCTCGCGCAGGCGGTGCGCGAATGTGAGAATGTAACCGTGATGAACCGCGTCAATGCGGTGGATTATATTGTCGAAAACGGCAGAATTGCAGGCGTGTTTGCCAACGATGTGCGCGAAGAAAAAATATATTTTATCCGCTGCCGCGCATGTATCTGCGCGACGGGCGGCGCAGCGGGGCTGTACCGCCCCAACAATCCGGGCTTTTCCCGGCACAAGATGTGGTATCCGCCGTTCAACACCGGCGCGGGCTATGCGATGGGAATTCGTGCAGGTGCAGAGATGACAACATTTGAAATGCGTTTTATCGCCCTGCGCTGTAAGGATACGATTGCACCGACCGGGACGCTTGCACAGGGCGTCGGTGCAAAGCAGGTCAATGCGCACGGTGAAATATATGAGCAGAAATACGGCCTGACCACCTCCCAGCGCGTATATGGCACTGTGATGGAAAACCGGGAGGGACGCGGCCCCTGTTACCTGCGCACAAAGGGCATCACGCCGGAGCAGGCGGACAGCCTGAAAAAGGCATATCTGAATATGGCGCCGTCCCAGACGCTCAAATGGCTGGAAAACGGCAGCTCTCCCGATGAGGAAAATGTTGAAATTGAGGGCACGGAGCCGTACATTGTCGGAGGACATACCGCGAGCGGATACTGGGTGGATTCTGACCGCATGACGACCATTGACGGCCTGTTCGCAGCGGGCGACGTGGCGGGCGGAAGCCCACAAAAATATGTCACCGGCGCACTCGCAGAGGGTGAGATCGCGGCGGAGGCCGCGGCGGCATATGTACAGAGGCCGCTGGGCAGCGTATCCGAGGCCTATATGCAGCAGCGCACAGAAGAAGTTCAGAAATATTTTGAAAATACAGGGCTGTTCACGACGGAACAGCTGGAAGAAGCCATGCAGGGGATCATGGACCATTATGCGGGCGGCATCAGCACGGACTACGGGTTCACGGAATCCGGTCTGGAGCTGGCAGACCAGAAGATTCAGCGGCTTATCCAGCTAAGCGACAGCGTGCATGTCTCCGACATGCAGGAGCTGACGCGGCTGTTTGAACTGCGGGAACGCCTGCTCGTCTGCCGCGTGGTCATCGCGCATCTGGCAGACCGGAAGGAAACCCGCTGGCACTGCTTCGCGGAAAATCTCGATCATCCGCAGAGCGATGACAGCTGGCTGAAATATGTCAATTCCCGTTATGAAAACGGCGAAATCCACATGCTCCACCGCGAGCTGGTAGGGAGGCACGAACGATATGAGCATTCAAATTGACCGGAACAAATGCATCGGCTGCCGGCGGTGTGCAGATATCTGTCCCGGAACACTGTTCTGTATGAAGGACAGCCGGGCATGTATGCGCTACCCGGAGGAATGCTGGGGCTGTGTGTCCTGCGTCAAGGAATGTCCGGTTCATGCCATTTCACTGTATCTCGGCGCAGACATCGGCGGCATGGGCAGCCGTATGACAGTGCGCCGCACCGGCAGCCTGCTGCATTGGACGGTTGCCCGTCCGGACAGCACGACAGAAACCATCACGGTAGATACCCGCGATGCGAACAAATATTAAATGTTTGGAGATGAACAACGATGAGTGAATTTTCCCACCTCGACCAGTTAGAGGCAGAGGCTATCTATATTATGCGCGAAGTCGCAGCGGAATGTGAACGTCCGGTTATGCTGTATTCCATCGGCAAGGACAGCTCCGTCATGCTGCATCTGGCGATGAAGGCGTTTTATCCCGAAAAGCCGCCGTTTCCGTTCCTGCATATCGACACAACGTGGAAGTTCCATGAGATGATTGAATTTCGCGACCGCAAGGCGAAGGAGCTCGGCATTGAGATGCTGGTATACTCCAATCCGGAGGGGCTGGCACAGGGCATCAATCCGTTTGACCACGGCGCGGCCTATACCGATATCATGAAAACCCAGGCGCTCAAGCAGGCGCTGAAAAAATATGGCTTCACCGCTGCCTTCGGCGGTGGCCGCCGCGACGAGGAGAAGTCGCGCGCAAAGGAACGCATTTTCTCGTTCCGCAACGAAGCACAGGCATGGGATCCGAAAAACCAGCGCCCGGAGATGTGGAAGCTGTACAACACCCGCATCAACAAGGGCGAGAGCATCCGTGTGTTCCCACTGTCCAACTGGACGGAAAAGGACATCTGGCAGTATATCCAGCGCGAAAACATCGACATTGTGCCGCTGTATTTTGCGGCGGAGCATCCGGTGGTTGAGCGCGACGGCAACCTGATTATGGTCGATGATGACCGCATGCGCCTGAACGAGGGCGAGGTGCCGCAGATCAAGAAAGTCCGCTTCCGCACGCTCGGCTGCTATCCGCTGACCGGTGCGGTCGAATCGGATGCAACAACACTGGATGAGGTCATTTCGGAAACGCTGTCGGCTGTCACCTCCGAGCGCACCAGCCGTGTCATTGACAAGGAAGCTGCCGGCAGCATGGAACGCAGAAAGAGAGAAGGATATTTCTGATGAAAAATCTGTTGAAATTTATTACATGCGGCAGTGTGGACGACGGCAAGTCCACACTGATCGGACATATTTTATACGATACCAAGAAGCTGTACACCGATCAGGAGCAGGCGCTTGCGCTGGAAAGCAAGGTCGGCAGCCGCGGCGGTGAAATCGACTATTCTCTGCTGCTCGACGGTCTGATGGCAGAGCGTGAGCAGGGCATCACCATCGACGTCGCGTATCGCTATTTTACGACGGACAACCGCAGTTTTATCGTTGCTGATACGCCGGGACATGAGGAATACACGAGAAACATGGCGGTCGGCGCATCGTTTGCCGATCTCGCTATCATCCTCGTAGATGCATCACAGGGCGTGCTGGTACAGACCCGCCGCCATGCGCGTATCTGTGCACTGATGGGCATTCGTTATTTTATCTTTGCGCTCAACAAGATGGATCTGGTCGGCTACAGTGAGGCGCGCTTTCGCAAAATTGAGGCGGAAATTCATGCACTCTCCGAAGAGCTGCATCTGCACAGT
>CALYTA010000027.1 GCA_945486175.1 uncultured Clostridia bacterium
GGCCGACCGTCCGTCCGACAGATTCGCTGTGCGCGGGCGCCCACCTTACCGGTTTTCGTCTGTTTCATAATTGTACGTCTCAAGGAACCATATCCCGTGCCACATTCACCCTCATTGGGGCGAACTGGCGGACCGTCCGTCCGACAGATTCGCTGTGCGCGGGAGCGCACCATACCGGTTTTCTTTTGCTTCCTTTTTGTTTCCTCAAAGGAACCATATCCCGTGCCACATTCACCCTCATTGGGGCGAACTGGCGGACCATCCGTCCGACAGGTTCGCTGTGCGCGGGAGTGCACCGCACGGGTTTTCTTTTGCTTCTTTTTCGTTTTCTCAAAGGAGCTGTACTCCGTGCCACAGCATTTTCACCCTCGTCGGGGCGAACTGGCGGACCGTCCGTCCGACAGGCTCGCTGTGCGCGGGAGCGCACCACATGGGTTTTCTTTTGCTTCCTTTTCTTTTTCCTAAAAGAAAAGGAAGTTACCAGTTCTTTACGGTATCCTCATAGACGTTCATATAATCCTGTGCGGAATGATCCCAGCTGAAGTCGGTGGTCATGCCCTTGACCTGCATTGCCTGCCAGGCTTCCTTGTTGTGGCGGAACAGATAGCAGGCCTTTCCGATAACGCCCAGCATCTCATGCGCGTTGTAATTCTTGAACGAGAAGCCGGTGCCCTCGCCGGTATACTGGTTGTACGGCTGGACAGTGTCCTTCAGGCCGCCGGTCTCACGAACGAGCGGCAGGGTGCCATAGCGCATTGCAATCATCTGTGCCAGGCCGCACGGCTCAAACAGCGACGGCATCAGGAACAGGTCACAGCCCGCATAAATCTTATTCGCCAGATCGGCAGAGAACATGATATTCGTGGAAATCTTGTCCGGATGCTGCCACTTGGCATTGATGAACATCTGCTCATACTCATAATCGCCGGTGCCCAGCACGATCATACGGACATCCTGCTCCAGAATGTCATTCAGCACGCACTGTACCAGATCAAGACCCTTCTGGCTGGTCAGACGGCCAACCATGCCGATGACAACCGTTTCGTCATCCGCCTGCAGGCCGCACATTTCAAGCAGCTGCTTGCGGTTGATCTTCTTGTCCTCCAGCGTATCGACCGTATAATTCTTGAACAGATGCGGGTCAGTCTCCGGATTGAACGCGTCGGTGTCAATGCCGTTGACAATGCCGCATACCTTACCCTGATTCCAGCGCAGGACAGCATCCAGATGGAAGCCATAAAACGGGGTCTGGATTTCGCCCGCATAGGTCGCGGAAACCGTGGTGACACGGTCTGCGCAGACAATTGCTGCCTTCATCAGATTGACGTCGCCGTCCTGCTGCATGAAGCCGTTGTCAAAATGGTAATCATCAATGCCCAGAACATACGACAGAATCTCACGGCCATACTGGCCCTGGAACTGGATATTATGAATGGTGAACACCGTCTTGATGCCCTCATACCACGGGCGGTAATTGTAGTTCAGATTATAATAAACCGGTACGAGCGCGGACTGCCAGTCATTGCAGTTGATGACATCCGGACGGAAATTGATCGCCGGCAGCATCTCAAGTACCGCACGGGAGAAGAACGCAAAGCGCTCTGCATCGTCATATTCGCCATATACCTGATTGCGTGCAAAATAATACTCGTTGTCGAGGAAATAATACTTGACGCCGTCTGCCTCATAGACAAAAATACCGCAATACTGATTGCGCCATGCGAGCTGTACATACATGCTCTTGACAAACGTCATCTTGCTGCGCCATTCATGATTGATCTTGCTGTACAGCGGGCAGACAACCGCAATTTCCGCACCCTTCGCGGCAAGTGCCTTCGGCAGGGAGCCTGCGACATCGCCCAGGCCGCCGGTTTTGACAAACGGCGCGCATTCACTGCTGACATATAAAACCTTCATTGGGAACCCCTCCATACTGTTTTCCGCTGCGGGCTGCGCGCCGGGGCGGAAAATGCGCTTTCTTTATTTAAAAGAAAACCGGGAGAGCGAATTGCAGGCAATCCGTCCTCCCGGCTGATTCCGGATTTATGATTCGTCCTTGAATCGTTCGGAATAAAATTATCTCTTATACAATCGTGTTCTTCGCGATCGCAATCGGATAGGTCGCATGGCCCATCATCTTGCGGTCTTCACGGATGGTAACGCCCTTATCGGTGACGACATAGGACAGCTCAACGCCTTCGGAGATGACGCCGCTCTGCATGATGATGGAATCCTTGACAACTGCGCCCTTGGCAATCTTGCAGCCGCGGAAGATGATGGAATTCTCAACCGTGCCCTCGATGCGGGAGCCGTCAGCAATCAGGCTGTCGCTGACAACTGCATCCTCGCCGTAATAGGTCGGTGCAGAATCGTGGATCTTGGTCAGGATCGGACGGCTCTTCAGGAAGACCTGATCGCGGATGTCCTTGTCCAGCATATCCATCGAAGCGGAGAAATAGCTCTTGACGTCTTCAATCTTGGCAACATACTTGTCAAATACATAGCCCTGGATCGCATCGCCGCGGTTGAATACATGCTGCATTGCATCGCGCTCGAAGGAGGTCAGGTTATGGGTGACACAGTCGGACAGCAGATCGATGAGGTACTTGCGCTTCATGATGTAGATGCCGAGGCCCTTGTACTTGCACTTGCCGCCCATGTTGTCGCCGTTGCGGATGTCATTGACCTCGTGGCGGGGCGAAAGATTGACGAACATATCCAGCGGGCCGCCTTCGGAATCCTTGGTGCAGATGATGGTCAGGTCAGCGCCGGTCTTCTTATGCTCGCGCATTGCCTCATCCAGCGGGATATTGGCAACGATGTCCGCATTCGAGATGACAACATACTCGCACTTGCTCTTCTGGAGCATGTCGCTGATGGAGCCGAGTGCCTCCAGGGAGGTGTGATAGTTCTCGGTTACCAGCGGGGAAGACTTCGGTGCGAATGCATTCGGCGGGAACAGCATCATGCCGCCGCGCTTGCGGGACAGATCCCAGTCCTTGCCGGACCCCAGATGATCCATCAGGGACTGATACTTATCTCTCATGACAACGCCGACATTGTAGCAGCCGGAATTGACGAAATTGGAAAGCATAAAATCTACGACACGATAGCGGCCGCCGAACGGAACCGATGCAACCGGGCGGTGCTCGCTCAGCTCACGCAGATCGTTGTTGTTATCAAAACCAATGATAATACCAAGTGTGTTTTTCATTTATCTCCACCTCATTCTACGTCCGGAATATTTTCCGCGATCATCTGCTTCGCCGCAACGACAGCCTTCTTGCCGACGACTGTATTGGAAGCGATAACCGCAACGCCCCACTGGTCTGTCTCGACTTCGCTCGGAGCGTTGCCGACCGTGGCGCCTGCGCAGATATGAGCGTTCTCTGCTACAATGGAATACTTGACAGTTGCGCCCTTTTCAATCGTTGCGCCCGGCATGATGATGGAATACTCGATATTCGCGTCTTCCTCAACCGTGACGTTCGGGAACAGGACGGAATTGTTGACATTGCCTTCAACTTCACAGCCCTCGCTGACGAGCGAATGCTTGACATCTGCATTGCGGCCGGTGAAGTGCGGAGGAGCACCGGTGGTACGGCCATAGATGCGCCAGTTCTCGTCGTCGAGGTTCAGGCCGGAATCAGGCGACAGCAGATCCATGTTTGCCTCCCACAGAGACTCGATGGTTCCGACATCCTTCCAGTAGCCGTCGAAACGATAGGTCTGCAGGTTTTCGCCGCGTGCCAGCATCGCCGGGATGATGTTCTTACCGAAGTCGTTGGAGGATTCCGGATTGTTCTCGTCCTCGATGAGGTACTTGCGCAGCTTGGACCAGGTGAAGATGTAAATACCCATGGATGCGAGGGTGCTCTTCGGCTGTGCCGGCTTCTCCTCGAATTCATAGATCGAGCCGTCCGGATTGCAGTTCATGATGCCGAAGCGCTTTGCTTCCTCCAGCGTAACGTTGAGAACCGCGATGGTGGCCGCTGCATTCTTTTCCTTATGCTGGTCGAGCATCTTGTCGTAATCCATCTTGTAGATGTGGTCGCCGGACAGGATCAGGACATACTCCGGATCATATTCATCGATAAAGCTGATGTTCTGATAGATCGCGTTTGCAGTGCCCTTGTACCATTCAGAGCCCTTGCCGCCCTCATACGGAGGCAGGGCATAAACGCCGCCGTTCAGACGGTCGAGATCCCAGGTCTGACCGTTTGCCAGATACACGTTCAGGACATGCGGCTCATACTGCGTCAGGACACCGACGGTATCGATGCCGGAATTGACACAGTTGGACAGCGGGAAGTCGATGATACGGTATTTGCCGCCAAACGGCACCGCCGGCTTCGCTACGTCCTGGGTCAGTACATACAATCTGCTGCCACGGCCGCCGGCCAGCAGCATTGCAACGCATTCTTTCTTCCTAGACATTCTTTCTGCTCCAATCTTTGTTAGATTAAGGAAAGGCTCCCCTCTCCACAACTTACTTCTCTTGGCTTCTCTTAATGTGTAATGTGTATTAAAACAATGCCCGATGGGCAATGCCTTCTGAAAAAGATGGATTATCCGGACACAGGCTCAAAAAACTGCACGCTGTGTGCCGGAACCTGCAGGGTCAGGCGATGTTTTCCCTCTGCGGACTGCGCTGTGCGCCGCACGCCGCCTGTCCGCCCGTTTCCGCCATAGCATACGCATTCGGAGGAAAAGACCTCCTCCCATGCCCCCGGCGCATCCACCCGGAGTGAATAGCCGGAAACACGCTGTCCGGTGAAGTTGACCACCGCCACCAGCTGCTCCCCTGACGGGCCGCAGCGCGCAAATGCGAGCAGTCCGGGCAGGACGTCGCCCCGGTCGAGCCAGCGGAAGGCATTGGTGCTTCCGTTCCATTCCCACAGCGCAGGGCTGCTTTTGTAGAACAGGTTGAGCCCGCGCACATACTCGCGCATCTGCCGGTGCGTCTCATAGTCCAGCAGCATCCAGTCCAGCCCGTGGTGGCATGCCCACTCGGTAAACTGTGCGAACTCGCCGCCCATAAACAGCAGTTTTTCGCCCGGATGCGCCATGACAAAGCCGTACAGCGTGCGCAGGCGCGCAAACTTTTCGTTGTATCCGCCGGGCATGCGTGCCAGCAGCGAGCCGTCGCCGTGTGACACCGCGTCATGCGACAGCGGCAGGACATAATGCTCTCCCATGCTGTCCATCAGCGAGATGGTCAGCCAGTCGGAAAAATCCTCCGCGCCGTCGGGCAGCGCCTCGGTATGCTGCAGCAGCTGGCGCACCCAGTCGTCATGCCACATGCGGGCAAAGCCGAGTCCGCCGAGTGCCGTCGGCTTGGTGACCGAAGGCCAGAGGCCGGTGCTGCTCGCAATCAGCCTGGCATGCGGATTCTGCTCCTTTGCACAGTCTGTCAGCGTGCGCAGGAATGCGGCACCCTCAAGATTGACATTTTCGCCGTACCGGTTGGCTGTCCACTGCCCATCCTCGCGCTCGTAGTCGAGAAACAGCATCGGCTGTACCGAACTGACGCGCAGGCCGTCCGCATGGAATTCGGAGAGCCAGAACATGGCGGACGACAGCAAAAACGATACGACCTCGCCCCGGCTGAAATCAAACCGCCGCATACCGAACGGCATTTCGTCGTCCGGCGGAGCGCATTCATAGCACGGTTCGCCGTCAAAGCACAGCAGGCCGTGCGCATCGCCGGGGAAGTCTGCCGCCGTCCAGTCGAGGATGACGCCGAGACCTGCCTGATGGCACCGGTCGATGAAATACATCAGGTCATGCGGCGTGCCATACCGGCTGGTCGCCGCGAACCATCCAAGTGCCTGATAGCCCCAGGAGCCGTCATACGGGTGTTCCATCAGCGGCAGCAGTTCGAGATGGGTATACCCCATATCGCACACATACGGAATCAGCCTGTCCGCCATCTCCCGATAGGAATAAAACGAACTGTCCTCCCGTACCTGCCACGAACCGAAATGCACCTCATAGATGTTCATGGGCGCGCTGTCAGGCGTTTTCCGCCGCATCCACTCGCGGTCGTGCCATTCGTAGCCCTTCAGGTCGTACACCTTGGAAGCGGTGTGCGGCCGGGTCTCCGCATGGAACGCAAACGGGTCGGATTTGTCAAACACCCGGCCCTCCGGCGTGCGGATACTGTATTTGTAGCTTTCAAACCGGCCTGCCTCCGGCAGGAAACACGTCCACACAGACGGATCCTCTTCCGTCCGCGTCATGGGTGCGAGATCGCGCAGCCACCCATTGCTTTCACAGATGACAGACACGTCGGCGGCATGCGGCGCCCACAGGCGGAAGACCGTACCCTCACAGTCCCCGCGCTTTTCAATATGTGCACCAAACCAATCCCAGGCGCGGAAGTCCGTCCCGTCGTGAAAACGTCGCAGATGCTCTCTGTCGGAAGGCGCAAGGCGTTCCCTCTCCATCGGCGTCATCTCCTCCCCCGGAAAACCGGCTGAACATGAGAAATACCGAAAAAGCCACTGCTTTTTCGGGAATTTTTGTTTTATCCGTGCAGAGAGCACGGACAAGTTTTCTCATTTGTAGGAATATTATACAACATCCATCCGAACAAGTCCAGAAAAAATGTTGATTTTTACACGAATTTCACGGAGCCGGTTTTGCCCGGCCATTCGTGCCCTTTTCTGCCGCCCGCAGGATCATGTCAAGTGCATGGTTTGCGGCGTCACGGCGCGCATTTTCCCTGCCGCGCGGAGAGCAGATTGTGCGCACCTGCGCCTCGCCCTGGAAACATATACCAATATGAATGGTTCCGGCCGGTGTGCCGTCCTCACCGCCGTCCGGCCCGGCATAGCCGGTGATGCCGATGCCGATGTCCGTGCCATAGGCCCGCGCGATGCCGCGCGCCATCTCCTCCGCCGTCTGTACGGAAACCGCCGTGTATGCATCCAGCGTTTCCTTCCGGACACCGAGGATTTTCATCTTGATCTCGTTGCAGTAGGTGCAGGCGCCGCCCTTGTAAAATTTGGATGCGCCTGCCACATCGGTGATGCGCTTGGACAGCAGGCCGCCGGTACAGCTCTCCGCCACCGCGAGCGTCAGCCCGCGCGCCGTCAGCTTCTGCGCCACTGCCTGCTCCAGACTGCCCACATCTATGCCATATACCACGTCGCCGAGCCGGCCACATACCTGCTGTACCGCCGGGGCGAGCAGATTTTCTGCTTTTTCGGCAGATTCCGCCTTCGCCGTCACGCGCACCAGGCATTCGCCGTCCTTGGCATACGGTGCAAGCGTCGGATTGCGCCCCGCTTCCATCAGGTCGTGCAGGCAGTCTTCCATCTGCGACTCGCCCATGCCGAAAATATGGATGTTGTGCGACACAATCACACCGCCTGCCAATTTGGAGAGATATGCCATGCCCGCCGTGCGGAACAGCGGCGTGCACTCGCGCGGGGGGCCGGGCAGCATGAGCACATGCACGCCGTCCGCCTCAAACGCACAGCCCGGTGCCGTGCCCCAGTCGTTCGGCAGCACGGTACAGCCCGCGGGCAGCATGGCCTGCTTGACATTGTTCGGCGTCATCTCGCGCCCAATGCGGTCAAAAAACGCCGTGATGCGGCGCAGCGATGGCTGATGCAGCACAAGTTTTTTCCCAAATGCGTCAGCAATGGTCTCGCGTGTCAGGTCGTCCAGCGTCGGCCCCAGACCGCCTGTCGTGATGATGAGGTCTGACCGCTTGCGCGCGATGTCCAGCACGGCGCGCAGGCGTTCCGGATTGTCCCCGACCACTGTCTGGTAATAGACATCAATCCCCAGCTCATCCAAGCCCAGCGAAATGACCTGTGCGTCCGTGTTCACAATATCGCCCAGCAGAATCTCAGTTCCCACGGCAATGATTTCCGCTTTCATTCCAAACATTCCCTCCTATCGGCAAACAAAACATCTGCGGCGCACGGCATGATTGTACCGCCCCTGCGCCGCGTGTCCTGTCGATTTATGCGTTTTCCTATCGTTTTCAAATAATTGCTATATTTTTATCTTAGCACAGCGCTTCTGCAAGCACAAGAAAAAGCGTGCACATGGCTTTCCCATATGCACGCTCTGCTATTATTTCTGTTTTTGTCTCCTGCGGTACAGCAGCCATATCCCGATGCAGAACACCCATAGGCATACAAGCTGTACTATCCGCGCAGTCCAGCCGTGATTCCGCGCCACGATGGTATTGGTATCCGAAGCGACGGTATACCGATAATGCCGGGCAAAGGTCGACCCGGTGTATCCTATCCCACCCTCCGGGTACACATCCATGTGCAGCTCCCGGTCTTCAATCGATCGGTATGCCAGCTGGTACTTGCCGGTAAACGCCTGTCTGTGCAATGCGCGACGCGAAATAAGTGCTTCCCCATCTTGTTTCGCGGTGACCTCTACCAATGCTGCATCCTCCTCCAAT